>NZ_JBANBA010000050.1:0-60725 GCF_059803475.1 Bradyrhizobium sp. UFLA05-89
GAATTGCGGCGAGCGCGGCTGGATCACCGATCACACCGGCTATCGCTATGACCCGATCGATCCGCTGTCCGAAAAGCCGTGGCCGGCTATGCCGCCGATATTCCGAGACCTGGCGAAACGCGCGGCCGAGGAGAGAGGTTTTCCCGACTTCGCGCCCGATGCGTGCCTCGTCAATCTCTACGAGCCCGGCACGCGACTGTCGCTGCATCAGGACAAGGACGAGCTGGATCTCTCAGCACCGATCGTGTCGGTCTCGCTCGGCCTTCCCGCGATCTTCCTGTTCGGCGGCATGGCGCGCAGCGACAAGCCGCGCCGCTTTCGGCTGGTGCACGGCGACGTCGTGGTGTGGGGCGGGCCCTCGCGGCTCGCTTATCATGGCGTCGCGCCGCTCGCCGATGGCGAGCATGCGCTGCTCGGCCGCCAACGGATCAACCTGACCTTCCGCAAGACGCGATGAAGCCGCGGCTCAAGGCTTCGGCGGATGAATGAACGCCCAGGGGCTGACTTCCGAGTCGCGCGGCACTTCGATCGACAGGAGATACGGCCCGCCATGGGCGAGCGCCTTCTCCAGTGCGGCCTTGAAATGATCCGGTGAGGTCACGCGCGCAGCCGCGACACCAAAGGACTCCGCGAGCTTGACGAAATCCGGATTGACGAGATCGGAAGCCACCACACGGCCGTCAAATCGCTCGCGCTGGTCGCGGCGCACGTTGCCATAGGCGTTGTTGTTGAACACCAAAGTCACCACGGCGATGTTGAACTGTACGGCGGTGGCAAGCTCCTGGACACCGAACATGAAGCCGCCGTCGCCGGTGATCGCCACGACCGGTTTGTCGGGATTGGCGACCTTGGCCCCCAACGCAGTGGGGAAGCCGGAGCCGAGCGTGCCCTGATAGCCCGAGGTGATGAAAGTGCGCGGCTCGTAGATCGGAAAGCCGTACCAGGAGGCGAAGCCGACCTGCGATAATTCGTCGGTGACAACAGCGTTTGCCGGCAACACGTCGCGCAGGATGTTGAGATACGCCATCTGCGGCTGGATGCGCTGGATCTCCGCTTGGGCGGACGCGGTCGCCTCGCGGATCGCCGCGCGCCGGCCACTGGTCTTGCTGTAGCCCGCCTTGCGGACGGCGGCTGCAAGATCGGCGGTCGCGGCCTTGGCATCGGCAACAACCGGCGCGTCCGCGGAAAAGCGTCGCATCTCAACCGGGTCGATATCGATCCGGATGCACTTCAATCCGTCCGGACGATACGGCCAGCGCGACATGGTGGGCAGCTCGAGCCGCGTGCCGATGCCGATCATGAGATCAGTGTTCGGCCACAGCTTGTAGGCGGCCGCCATGGTGAGCCCAAGCTCGTGAGCATTGGAGACGATGCCGCGACCGCTGCGAAAGGCGACGACGGGGGCGTCGATCATCTCGGCGAGTTCGAGGATCTCTTCGCGCGCGTCGATCGCGCCGCTGCCGACGAAGATCATCGGTGCCTTCGCGGCCTTGATCAGGCTAGCGGCCTGTTTCACGGCGTCTGGATCGGGCTGCGGTGGAGGCAAGAGCGCCAACACCTGCGCAGCCGCCGTGTGGGCGCGCTGCGTGAAGACGTCCCAAGGCATCTCGACCGAGGCGGGGCCGCGACGTCCCGACAGCATCTCCTGAAATGCACGCGCGACCACCGTCGGCGCGTTGGCCGCCGCTTCGATCCTGTCAGCCCATTTCACATAGCTGCGCAGGGTCGCGAGCTGATCCGGCATTTCATGCAGGTGCCCGCGGCCCTTGCCGAGAAAGGCTGTCGGCACCTGGCCGGTGACGCAGAGCACCGGCTCGTTGCAGCCAAAGGCGGTCAGAAGCGCGGCGCTCGCATTGAGCACGCCGGGGCCGGGCACCACGCTGAACACGCCGGGCTTGCCGCTCGCGCGCGCGTAGCCGAACGCCATGTAACCGCAGGCCTGCTCGTGCCGCGCGCCGATCACCTTGAGCTGCGCCTGGTGGAAGGCGTCGAACAGTCCGTAGACCTGCGCGCCGGGCAGGCCGAACACGGTGTCGACGCCATGGGCGACGAGGCCGCTTACGATCGCTTCGCCGCCGGTGAGGGTAGCCATGGTTGTCTTCCAATCCAGATGTCAGGCTTCGTCGACGACGCCGTTGCGCAACAGGCCGATGCCGTCGGCTTCGACTTCGATGACATCACCGGGCTTGAGATAGCGCGGCGGATCGAAGCGTGCTCCGGCGCCGGTCGGCGTGCCCGTGACGATGATGTCGCCGGGAACGAGCGTTGCGAAGGTCGAGATGTAGTTGATGAGATAGCGGAACGGGAAGATCAGCCGGCTGGTAGAGTCGTCCTGCCGGAGCTCACCGTTGACGCGTGTGGTCAACCGTACATCCGCAAGCTGTGATTCCTGCTTGTAGGGCACCAGCCACGGGCCGAGGCTACCGCTGGAATCGAAATTCTTGCCCTGCGTGACGTTGAATTTTGCGTGCCGCAGCCAGTCGCGTACTGAGCCCTCGTTGCAGAGAGTGATGGCCGCAATGTGGTCGAGTGCGGTGCTTTCCGGAATGTGCCGGCCGGCCTTGCCGATCACGAGCACGATCTCGCCTTCATAGTCGAGCTGCGCGGACGCGCGCGGGCGCACCAACGGCGTCTCGTGGCCGACGAAGGAGCGCGGCGAGCGCATGAACATGCTCGGATATTTCGGCGCGTCCTGGCCATCCCTGTACTCGGCGTTGCGGTCGGGATAGTTGACGCCGATGCAGATGATCTTTTCCGGCGCAGGCACCGGCGGCAGCCATGTGATGTCGGCGAGCGCGTGATCCGGCGTAAGGGCGGCAGCGTCTTCTGCAAAGCTTACCAGCTTGCCGACTGCGATCACCTCGCGCAGTGTCGGATAGTCCTTGGCGTGGCGCGTGGAGAGATCAACGATGCCGCCGTCGACGACGACACCGTATTTGGTCGCACCCTTGACGGAGTAAGTGGCGAGGCGAGGGGCTGTCATCACTCAATCCGCCACCAGCACGTCGGCCACGAATTTCGGCTCGCGTACGGCCTGGCCCGTGAACGGCGAGCCCTGCTCGAACCATGAGCGCGGGGCGGGCGCGCCCCACAGCGTCTGCCGGCGCGGATCGCGCAGCGACCAGCGCAGCGGCTCGTGGTCGTGATCGCCGGTGAAATAATCGCTGGTGTAAAGCTCGAGACGATGACCGTCGGGATCGCGGACATAGAGGAAGAACGCGTTCGAGATACCGTGGCGTCCGGGACCGCGCTCGATGTTCTTCACAAAGCCCTGCGAGGCCATCACGTCGCAGAGATGGATGATGTTCATCGCCGTCGGCGTCCAGTAGGCGAAATGATGCAGGCGCGGGCCCTTGCCGTTGGTGATGGCGAAGTCGTGGACGTTGCCCTTGCGATGCATCCAGGCGGCGGCGATGCGGCCGTTCGGCCCATCCTCCTCGGCATATTCGGTGAGACGGAAGCCGAGCCGCGCGTAGAAGTCGACCGTGTCCTGCACTTCGGCGGCGAAGACGTTGAAGTGATCGAGCCGCTGCGGGTGGCATCCCCGGTAGAGATCGTAGCGGCGCAAGAGATGAGGCCGCTTCTCCATCGAGGCGTAGAGCTCGATCTGGAAGCCGAAAGGATCGGTGAATTGCAGCGTGCGAGCCTGGAAGGGCTGGTCGACGAATGCGTGCTTGAGACCGTTCTCGGTGAGGAACGCAGCCGCCTTGTCCAGATCCTTTTCGTTGCCGACCTTGAAGCCGAGGCGGTTGCAGGCCGGCACGGCGGCCTTGCGTAGCACCAGCGAATGGTGCTGATGCTCCTCGGCGCCGCGCAGGTACACGACGCTGTCGTCGGCATCCTCGACATGCAGCCCGACGGTGGTCTCGTAAAATTCGCGGCTAAGCTTCAGATCGGTCACGTCGAGCACGGCGTGGCTCGAACGGATGATGTTGAAGGGCGGCTCGAAGACGTGTTGCGGTGCCGGCATTGCGTTTCCCCTCTCTAGGCCCGTCATTCCGGGGCGGTCCGTCAGGACCGAACCCGGAATCTCGAGGTTCCCCGATGCGCAATTGCGCATCTGTGGTTCGACGCTTCGCGTCGTCCCGGGACGACTGCTTCCCTAAATTCCCAGTTTCTGAATCTTGTGCGTGCCCCGCGCGAGCGAGACGTGCTTGGTTTCCATGTAGAAGTCGAACGAATAGTCGCCGCCGTCGCGGCCGATCCCCGACGCCTTCATGCCGCCGAACGGCGTCGGCAGATGGCGGACATTCTCCGAGTTCAGCCAGATCATGCCGGCTTCGAGCGCATCGGCGACACGCAGCGCGCGGCCCATGTCGTTGGTCCAGACGTAGCCGGTGAGGCCATAGCGGATGTCGTTGGCGATCTCGATCGCGTCGGTCTCGTCGCTGAAGGGCAGCACGGTGAGGAACGGGCCAAACACTTCCTCCTGCGCGACACGCATCTTGCTGTGCGCGCCGGTCACCAGCGTCGGCTGCACGTAGTGCCCTCCGCCGGGGCCGTCATGGACCTTGCCGCCAGCGGCAATGACCGCGCCGTCCTCGCGGGCGACGTCGAAATAGGAGCAGACCTTTGCAAGATGCCGCTCGTGGATCAGCGGTCCGATCTCGGTCGCGGGATCGAGAGGGTGGCCAACCCTGATCGCCTTCACGCGCGCGGTGAGCTTCTCGACGAATTTTTCGGCAATGCTCGCCTGGATCAAAAGCCGGCTGGAGGAGGTGCAGCGCTCGCCGTTGAGCGAGTAGATCATGAACACGACCGCATCGAGCGCGCGGTCGAGGTCGGCGTCGTCGAACACGATCACCGGGTTCTTGCCGCCGAGCTCGAAATGCACGCGCTTCAGCGTTGGCGCGCCCTGCTTCATGATCGCCGAGCCGGTCGCGCTCTCACCGACGAAGCCGATCGCCTTGATCGCGGGATGCTCCGTCAGCGCCTTGCCGGCCTCTTCGCCAAATCCGTGCACGGTGTTGAGCACGCCATCGGGGATGCCGGCCTGCTTGGCGAGCTTGGCGAGGAGATCGGCGGTGACGGGCGACCATTCCGCCGGCTTGTGCACCACCGTGCAGCCGGCCGCGAGCGCTGGGGCGATCTTCCAGGTCGAGAGCATGAACGGCGTGTTCCACGGCGTGATCACGCCCACAGGGCCGATCGGCACACGCGTGGAGACGTTCCAGTGCTCCTCGCTCGGCGTATTCAGGCCGTCGCGCGCCTCAGCGCATTTGTCGGCGAAGAAACGAAAATTCTCGGCGGCGCGGATCGCGGCTTTCGCCATGAAGCGATAGGCCTGGCCGGTGTCGATGCATTCGAGCACGGCGATGTCGTCGGCGTTGTCCTCGATCGCGTCGGCCACCCGATGCAGCAGCTTGCGTCGCATCGCAGGTCCCATGTCGCGCCAGGACTTGAAGGCAGTCGCGGCGGCGGTCGCGGCACGGTCGATATCCTCGGCATTGCCGCGCGCGACGCTTGCGAGCGTCGCGCCGTCGACCGGAGACTTCGTCTCGAAGGTCTCGCCGGAGATCGAGGCGACGGTCTTGCCGTCGATCATGTGGCCGATGCCGTCGGCACGCAATCTCTTCAGCAGCGGCGCGACGCGCTCGCGGTTGGCCTGGAAGACGTCGGCTTTCGGCGTGGGCTTATCCATGGGTGGCCTCCGCTTTCAGGGCATCGTGGATGTTGTTGCGCTTCCAGCTCGTCTCCTTGTCGTTGATCTGCATGTCGAACGACAGGGCGAACTTCGAGCTTGCGAAGACGGGATCGAGATGCCTGGAGAGGGCCTGGAAGACGTGCTCGCCGGCTTTCTTGCGGGTGGCGAGATCGCGGCCTTCGCCGATGCGCAGCACCATGTCGAGAAAGGCAAGGTCCTTGCCTCCGTCAGCGATCGCGTAGTGCTCGCATTTGATCGCGCGGACGCGGATGCCGCCGAGCGGGAAGATGCCGGTCTCGACCGCCGCCTTGCGCACGACCTCGCACAGCGCGCTCACGTCGACGCGGTCATCGAGATTGGCCGAATATTCGATGGTGAAATGCGGCATGGCGGTTTCGCTCCCTGTGCTTCTTGTTTGTCAGGCGAAGTAGCAGCTCACCGAGCCGTAGGCACCATAGTCGGCTTGAATTGTGTCGCCCTTGCGGGTCTCGATCGGGCGGATGAAAGAGCCGGCGAGCACGACCTGTCCCGGCTCGAGCGCAAGACCGAGCGGCGCGATCTTGTTGGCGAGCCAGGCGACCGCGGTTGCGGGATGATTGAGCACGCCGGCGGCAAGGCCGGTCTCCTCGAGCTGGCCGTTCTTGAAGCACAGCGCGCCGATCCAGCGCAGGTCGGCCTCCAAGGGGCGGATCGGGCGGCCGCCGAGTACGATGCCGGCGTTGGCCGCATTGTCGGCGATAGTATCGAAGATTTTTCGTGTCGCCTTGGTCTTGGGATCGACGCGTTCGATCCGCGTGTCCAGAATCTCGAGCGCGGGCACCACGAAGTCGGTGGCGTTGAGCACGTCGAACATCGTGCAGTCTGGACCTGAAAGCCGCTTGCTCATGATGAAGGCGAGTTCGGCCTCGATGCGCGTCGCGATGAAGCGGTCGGTCGGCACCAGTCCGCCATCGGCGAAGAACATGTCGTCGAGAAGCACGCCGGAATCCGGCTCGTCGATGTTGAGCGCGCTCTGCATCGCCTTCGAGGTGAGGCCGATCTTGTGGCCTTTGACGAGGCGGCCCTCGCCGAGCTTGATGTCGACCCAGGCTTTCTGAATCGCGTAAGCATCGGTGATGGTGATGGCGGGATAGTCCTGCGAGAGCTGCCTGACCTGCGTGCGCGTCTTCTCCGCCTGGTGCAGACGCCTCGCGCAGCTCAGAATATCGTCGTTGGAAAGCGCCATTTGTGATCTTACAAATCGTGGTGCCGAGAGATACTTAACATGTTAAATGAATTCGTCAAACCGTATTCTGGTTTGCTGCAGTGCAAACGTTTTGAGATTGAGGGCGGAGCATCATCGTGAAGAAGAAACCGGCTGATCCAGCGAACGGAGGCGCGCCTGCCGCCCGGCATGTACCGATGCGCGAGTTTTCGCGTTCGCTGCCGATGTCGCTGCTGAGGGCGCGCGAGGCGGTGATGCGGCAGTTCCGCCCTTCGCTGCGCCAGCATGGTCTCACCGAGCAACAATGGCGCATCCTGCGCGCGCTTGCGGCCATCGACGCGGTCGAGGTCACGGAACTCGCGCGCACGGCGTTTCTTCTCGGGCCCAGCCTGTCGCGCATCCTGCGCGATCTCGAAGGCCGCCATCTGATCGAGCGAAAGACGGCGAAAGAGGATCAGCGCCGCAGCATGGTGTCGATCTCCGAGAAGGGTGTGAAGTTGATGGCGGTCGTGGCGCCGACGTCGGAAGCGATTTATGCCGAGATCACGCGACGCTTTGGCGCCCGCAAGCTCGCTGAGCTTCAGGAGATGCTGGGCGAACTCGAGCAGAGCCTTGCAGGACTTGGAAGTGCCGACGAGGCAATAGCCGAGGAGTGAAACCAGATATGCGCGCGGCAGCGGCAAGAACGATGGACATGGCCGGTTTTTTTCGCTCAAAGTGCCGCCCAAGCCGATCCGCCCAAAATCGGCGCCGGGACCGGATGATGCCGCATCTGCAACCAGCTCATCCGGCAGGGAACAAGAAGGTAGAGGCAAATAGACTCGTTATGGTCACCATTCAGGTTGAGAAGCTGATCGACTTCGTCACGGAGGTGTTTTCGCACGCGGAGTCCTCGCCGGAAGAAGCCAGACGCATCGCGACGTATCTGACCACCGCCAATCTCACCGGCCATGACAGCCACGGCGTGATCCGCGTGCCCGTCTATATCCGCTGGAAGAAGACGGGGAACGTAATCCCGAACCAGAATGCGGAAGTGGTGCTCGATACGCCCTCGCTTGCGGTGGTCGACGGCAAGTTCGGCTACGGCCAGACGGTTGCACCGCAGGCGGTGAGGATCGGCATCGAGAAGTGCAGGAAGGCGGGCCTCGCCGCGGTCGCCCTGCGCAATGCCGGCCATATCGGCCGCGTCGGCGATTGGGCCGAGATGGCTGCGGCCAAGGGACTGGTCTCGGTCTATTTCGTCAACGCCGCCGGCTCGCTGCTGGTCGCGCCGTTCGGCGGCGTTCAGAAGCGGCTGTCGACCGCGCCCTACTGCGTCGGCATTCCGCGCGAGGGCCAGGATCCGATCGTGCTGGACTTTGCAACGTCGATCGTTGCCGAAGGCAAGGTGCTGGTCGCAAGCCGTGGCGGCAAGAATCTGCCAAAGGGCGCGCTGGTGGATTCCGACGGCGCGCTGAGCGAGGACCCTGTTGTGCTCTATGGGCCATACACGCCCGACGGGCCGCGCGACCACACTCAGGGAACGGGCGCGATTCGCGCCTTTGGCGAGCACAAGGGCTCGGGCCTTGCGTTCATTTGCGAACTGCTCGGCGGCGCGCTGACCGGAACCGGCGCTACCTCGGGCGGCCGCCGCTTCGCCAATGGCATGCTGGCGTTCTTCGTCGATCCCAAAGTGGTCGACACGTCAGATGTTTTCGACGCCGAAGTGTCGCGCTACGTCGACTTCATCCGGGCCACCAAGCCGATGACCGGCGTCGAGCAGGTGCTGATCCCCGGCGACCCCGAAAGAAAAACCCGGGCCGAGCGCATCCGGAACGGCGTGCCCTTGCCGGATGACACCTGGGCAGCGATAGTGAATACCGCCCGCGATGTCGGTGTCAGCGAGACCAGTATTCAGAGGGCGACGAGCTAATTCACTTTCGACATTGCGAGGAGCCCGCGACAAGATTGCGTAGCTATTTTGCGCTGGAGCGACGAAGCAATCCAGAGTGTTGCCGCGGAGAGATTCTGGATTGCTTCGCTTCGCTCGCAATGACGGCGAGGAAGAGCCAACAGGGAAGGAAGGAAACGTGGCGAATAAAGTCAAGGAAATCTGGAAGTCGGGCAGGGCCGTCGTCAATGCGTGGCTTGCGATCCCCTCCGGCTTCTCGGCCGAAGTGATCGCGCAATGCGGCTTCGACAGCGTCACCGTCGACATGCAGCATGGGGTGCAGGACTATCTGTCGATGGTTCAGTGCTTCCAGGCGATGGACAAGCATCCCGTGACGCCGATGGTGCGTGTGCCCTGGAACGAGCCCGGCATCATCGGCAAGGTACTTGATGGCGGCGCCTATGGCGTCATCTGCCCGATGGTCAACACGCCGCAGGAGGCCAGGAACCTCGTTTCCTATGCAAAGTATCCGCCGAAGGGCGTACGCTCCAACGGGCCGATCCGTGCCGGCATGTACGGCACTGCTGGCACGTACCAGAAGACGGCGAACGACGAGACCGTATTGCTGCCGATGATGGAGACCAGGACCGCGGTCGAGAACATGGAGGCGATCCTCGATGTCGAGGGCATCGACGGCGTCTATATCGGCCCGTCCGACCTCGGCTTCTCCTACGGGCTCGAACCGAAGCTGGACCGCAGCGAGCCGGAGATTCTTGCGATCTACGAAAAGATCATCAAGGAATGCGGCAAGCGTGGCCTCAACGCAGGCATCCATTGCAGCGGCGCGGAAGGTGCCGCACGCGCGATCAACATGGGCTTCAAGCTGGTGACGTTGTCGAACGAGGTCGGTCTGATGTCGACCTATGCCAGGATGCAGGTGAACCAGACCCGGAAGGATTCCGGCGGCAAGGCTTAAATGCTTGGCGAATGGCGAATGGGGAGTAGCGAATAGCGCTGCTTCCTTTCGCTACTCGCCATTCCCTATTCGCTACACGCCTCCGAAGGAGAAACGATCATGACCCCAGCCCCCGTCATCCGCCTGCATCCTGATGATGGCGTGGTGATCGCGCGTGCGAGCCTGCCGCCTGGAACGGTGGTGGCTGACGGTGTGACGGCGGTCGACCGCATCCCGTCGGGGCACAAGGTCGCGATCAAGCCGATTGCTGTGGGCGAGCCGGTCAGGCGCTACGGCCAGATCATCGGCTTTGCCACCGCGCCGATCGCGCCCGGCCAGCACGTGCACACGCAGAATTGCGGCATGGGCGATTTTGCCAAGGACTATGCCTATTGCGCCGACGTCAAGCCGACGCCGAATTTCGATCTGCCGGCGACCTTCGAGGGCATCCGCCGCCCCGACGGCCGCGTCGCTACGCGCAACTATATCGGCATCCTGACCTCGGTGAATTGCAGCGCGCATGTCGCTGGCCTCGTCGCCGACGTCTTCAAGAAAAATCCTTTCACCGGCGAAAATCCGCTGGCCGAATTCCCCAACGTCGACGGCGTCGTCGCGCTGACGCACAAGACCGGCTGCGGCATGACGCAGAACGAGCCGCTGGCGCTGCTCCGCCGCACGCTCGGCGGCTACGCGCGGCACGTCAATTTCTCCCACGTGATCGTGCTCGGCCTTGGCTGTGAGGTGAACCAGATCGGCGGCCTGATGGAGGAGCAGAAGCTCGCCGGCCGCCTGCGCGCGATGGACATCCAGGAGGTCGGCGGCACCCGCAAGACGGTCGAGGCCGGCGTTGCCTTCGTGCGCGAGGCGCTCGCGGACGCCAACAACGTAAAACGCGAAGCGGTGCCGGCGAGCGAACTGACCGTGGCGCTGCAATGTGGCGGCTCGGACGGCTATTCCGGCGTGTCAGCCAATCCCGCGCTCGGCGCGGCCAGCGATCTCATCGTGCGTCACGGTGGCACCGTGATCCTGTCGGAGACGCCGGAGACCTACGGCGCCGAACATCTGCTCACGCGCCGCGCGGTCAGCCGCGAGGTCGGCGAAAAGCTCGTCGATCTCATGCGCTGGTGGGAAGAGTATACCGAGCGCGAAGGCGCCGAGATGAACGCCAATCCGAGCCCCGGCAACAAGGCCGGCGGCCTCACCACGATTCTCGAGAAGTCACTCGGCGCGATGGCCAAGGCCGGCACCACCAATCTCGTCGACGTGCTGCGCTATGCCGAGCCGGTGACGAAGAAGGGCTTTGTGTTCATGGATACGCCCGGCTACGACCCGGTTGCGGCAACGGGTCAGGTCGCAGGCGGCGCCAATCTCGTTTGCTTCACGACCGGCCGTGGCAGCGTGTTCGGCTGCAAGCCCGCGCCGTCGATCAAGCTTGCGACCAACACGCCCATGTACAAGCGCATGGAAGAGGACATGGACGTCAATTGCGGGACCGTCCTCGAAGGCTCCGAGACGGTCGAAGAGTGCGGCCAGCGCATCTTCGATCTCATCTTGAAGACGGCCTCGGGCCAGCCGACCAAGAGCGAGAGCTTTGATTTCGGCGGCGCCGAGTTCGCGCCGTGGGTGATTGGCGCCACGATGTAACGTCACCGGGTAGCCCGGATTTCGCTTCGGTCCATCCGGGCAACGGGGGGACTATGGCGGATACTTCCTAGGCACGCGCTGCCCGTTGTTAGTGCTTGATCGCGATGACATCAGGTGTTCTGCTCAAAAAAGCTGCTGGAGCACCGCATCCGTGTCGATCTACGTCGCATTACACCACGTCACGCACTACAAATACGACCGTCCGATCGATCTCGGCCCGCAGACCATCCGCTTGCGGCCGGCGCCACACACGCGAACGCCGATCCTGAGCTATTCGCTCAAGGTCACCCCGCCCAATCACTTCGTGAACTGGCAGCAGGACCCGCAAGGCAACTGGCTGGCGCGCTACGTCTTTCCGGAGAAGACGACGGAGCTCAAGATCGAGGTCGATTTCACGGCGCAGATGACCGTGGTCAACCCGTTCGACTTCTTCGTCGAACCCTATGCCGACAGCTTTCCGTTTCAGTACCCCCAGGATCTCAGGACCGAGCTTGCGCCTTATCTCGAGACCAACACGCCGGGTCCGCTGTTTGCCGAATATCTTGCGTCGATCCCGCGCGAGGCCAGCAACACCGTCAACTTCCTGGTCGAGCTCAATCGCAAGCTCCAGGAGCGGGTGCGCTACATCATCCGCATGGAGCCGGGGGTGCAGACGCCCGAGGAAACGCTCAGCTCCGGTGCCGGCTCGTGCCGTGACTCCGCCTGGCTCCTGATCCAGTCGCTGCGCCATCTTGGCCTCGCCGCGCGCTTCGTCTCCGGCTATCTGATCCAGATCCGTCCCGACATCGATCCGATCGAGGGGCCGCCCGAGGTGGAGAATGACTTTACGGACCTGCACGCCTGGGCGGAGGTTTATCTTCCGGGTGCGGGCTGGATCGGCTTTGACGCAACGTCCGGCATGCTGGCGGGCGAGGGGCACATTCCCGTAGCCGCAACGCCGCATTACCGTTCGGCCGCGCCGATCTCCGGCAGCGCCGGCTTCGCCGAGGTCGAGTTCGCCTTCGAGATGAGCGTGAGGCGAATCCGCGAAGCGCCTCGCATCACAAAGCCTTTTTCCGATGAAGCCTGGTCGCGGCTCAATGAGCTCGGCGAACAGGTCGACGGCGATCTCGCCGCGCAGGACGTGCGGCTCACCATGGGCGGCGAGCCGACCTTCGTGTCGGTCGACGATCTCGAAGCGCCGGAGTGGAACACCGAGGCCGTCGGCCCGACCAAGCGTGCCCTCGCTGACGATCTGATCCGTCGCCTGCGCACGCGCTTCGCGCCGGGCGGCCTTTTGCATTACGGCCAGGGCAAATGGTATCCGGGCGAAAGCCTGCCGCGCTGGGCCTTTGGCCTTTACTGGCGCAAGGACGGTGTGCCGATCTGGAAGAACGCAGACCTGATCGCCAGGATCGATAATCCCCGCCGCGCCGAGGTGAGGGACGCCGAAGCCTTCATGGAGGGTACGGCGGCGCGGCTCGGGCTCGATCCCGGCTACATCATGCCGGCCTATGAGGATCCCGCCTACTGGCTCCAGAAGGAGGCCGACCTTCCCGTCAATGTCGATCCTTCCGACTCCAAGCTGTCCGATCCCGAGGCGCGGGCGCGGATGGCGCGGGTGTTCGATCAGGGCCTCGGCACGCCGCGCGGCTTCGTGCTGCCGGTGCAGCGCTGGAATGCGCCGCCACGCTGGCGCAGCGAACGCTGGGGTCTGCGGCGGAGCCATCTGTTCCTGACTCCGGGGGACTCGCCCTTGGGCTTGCGGCTGCCGATGGGCTCGCTCGGCTACGTCCCGCCCAATCAATACCCGTACATCATCGAGCAGGACCCGATGGAGGTGCGCAAGCAGCTGCCGGTGTTCAGCCGTATGCCGCGGCCGCCATCGCCGCCGCGGGTCGCGCCCGACTATCTCAATACGACGGTCCCGGTGCGCACCGCTATGGCGCTCGAAATCCGAGATGGCGTGCTCTGCGCCTTCATGCCGCCGGTCGAGCGGATCGAGGATTACCTCGAGCTGATCGCGGCGCTCGAAGCCACCGCCGAGGAGATGCAGCTTCCAGTCCATGTCGAGGGCTATCCGCCGCCATTCGATTCGCGCATCGACGTCATCAAGGTGACGCCCGACCCTGGCGTGATCGAGATCAACATCCAGCCGGCGAAGAGCTGGCGCGAGGCGGTCGACATCACCTCCGGCCTTTATGAGGACGCCGCGAAGGTGCGGCTCGGTGCCAACCGCTTCCTTGTCGATGGTCGCCACACCGGCACCGGCGGCGGCAATCACGTTGTGGTCGGCGGCTCGAGCCCGCAGGACTCGCCGTTCCTGCGCCGTCCCGACCTGTTGAAGAGCCTGGTGCTTTACTGGCAGCGCCATCCGTCGCTGTCTTACTTCTTCTCCGGTCTGTTCATCGGCCCGACCAGCCAGGCGCCGCGCATCGACGAGGCGCGCCATGACAGTATCTACGAGCTCGAGATCGCGCTCTCGCACGTGCCGCCGCCGGGCTATCAGACGCCGCTGTGGCTAGTGGACCGGCTGTTCCGGCATCTGCTCGTCGACATCACCGGCAACACCCATCGCGCCGAGATCTGCATCGACAAGCTCTATTCACCGGAGGGGCCGACGGGGCGGCTTGGCCTGGTCGAATTCCGCGCGCTCGAAATGCCCCCCGATCCGCGGATGTCGCTGGCCCAGCAGCTCCTGGTGCGCGCGCTGATCGCAAAACTGTGGCGCGAGCCGCAGGCCGGCAGGTTCGTGCGTTGGGGCACGGCGCTGCATGACCGCTTCATGCTGCCTCACTTCATCTGGGAGGATTTCGTTGACGTGCTTTCTGAGTTGAAGCAATCGGGCTATCCCTTTGAGCCGGAATGGTATCTGGCCCAACTCGAATTCCGCTTCCCCGCCTTTGGCCGGGTCCATCATGGCGGCGTGACGCTGGAATTGCGGCAGGCGCTGGAGCCCTGGCATGTGCTCGGTGAAGAGGGCTCGGCTGGTGGCACCGTGCGCTATGTTGATAGTTCGGTTGAGCGGCTTCAGGTGAAGGCGGAAGGCTTCATCGAGGGCCGCCATGTCGTGACCTGCAACGGCCGCCGCCTGCCGATGACCCCAACCGGCCGCTCCGCGGAAGCCGTCGCCGGCGTCCGCTTCAAGGCATGGCAGCCGGCCTCCGGCCTGCACCCGACCATCCCGGTCCATGCGCCACTGACCTTCGACCTCATCGACACCTGGAACGGCCGCTCGCTCGGCGGCTGCGTCTATCACGTTGCCCATCCCGGAGGGCGCAGCTACGACACCAAGCCGGTCAACACCTACGAGGCCGAGGCGCGGCGGCTGGCGCGCTTCCAGGACCACGGTCATACGCCGGGTCCCAGCCAGCCGCCGCCGGAGGAACGCACAATTGAGTTTCCGCTGACCCTCGACTTGCGCACGCCGCTCCTGCATTGAGTATGGTGATGGGGCAGGGAGTGGTGCATGGGCGAAGGCGCGACCGACGGAGAAGGCCAGGCGGGCAGGCGCCTCAGCCGGCGCCGCGTCGCGCAATGGGTCCGCGACTATAGCCGGCTGCCCGGCATCCCCGACGAATTCCTCGGCCCCGACGGCGCCCCGCGCGCCGTCTGGAGCCGTTTCTTCGATGCCTTCGGTGCGCTGGCGCCCGACGAGATCGAGCGGCGCTTTGCCATGGCCGACCGCCATTTGCGCGAGGCCGGTGTCACCTATCGCGCGCCCGGCGACAGCGCCGACCGGCCGTGGTCGCTCAGCCATCTGCCGCTTCTGATCGACGAGGCCGATTGGCAGCAGCTCTCGGCCGGTATCAGGCAGCGCGCCCAGCTCCTCGAGCTCGTGCTGCGGGACATCTATGGCGAGGGACGGCTGGTCGCCGAGGGCGCGCTGCCTGCCGCTGCGATCGCAGGCAGCACCGAATATCTCCGGCCCGTCTGCGGCGTGGCGCCGCCCGGCGGGCGGTACCTGTCGATCTATGCCGCCGACGTCGGCCGTGGACCCGACGGGCGCTGGTGGGTGCTCGGCGACCGCACGCAGGCGCCGTCGGGGGCGGGCTATGCGCTGGAAAACCGCCTCGTGCTGTCGCGGGCCTTTGCCGATCTCTACAAGTCGATGAACGTGCCGCGCGTCGCGCCGTTCTTCGAGGCGTTTCGCGACTCGCTTCGCGCCAGCGCCGATCGCGACGAGCCGCGCATCGGTGTACTCACGCCCGGCAGCTTCAGCGAGACCTACTTCGAGCACGCGACGCTGGCGCGCTATCTCGGCTTCCTGTTGGTCGAGGGTGACGATCTCGCAGTCAGCGACAACCGCATCCACATCCGCACCGTCGCAGGCCTCAAGCGGCTCGACGTGCTCCTGCGGCGGGTCGATTCCAATTCGCTCGATCCGCTCGAGCTCGACGCATCCTCGCGGTTAGGCGTGCCCGGGCTGATCGACGTGTTGCGCAAGGATGGCGTCGTCGTCGCCAACATGCCTGGCTCCGGCGTGCTGGAGGCGAGGGCGCTGCTTGGCTTCCTGCCGGCATTGAGCCGTCGCCTGCTCGGCGAGGACTTGAAGATGCCGCATATCGCCACCTGGTGGTGCGGCCAGCGCTCGGCGCGTGAGGAGGTTTTGGCACGGCTCGACGAGGTCGCGATCGAGGGCGCCTATCGCCGCGGCGTTCCCGGCTTCCACGGCACGGGTCCGGTGCTTGCAAGTGAACTCGACGCCTCCGAGCGCCAGCGCCTGATCGACGCGATCGGCGGGCGCGGCATGGATTATGTCGGCCAGGAGGTGGTGCGGCTGTCGACGATGCCCGTGTGGGAGCAGGGCCAGCTCACCCCGCGCCCCTTCGTGCTGCGTGTTTTCGCCGCCGCCACGCCCGACGGCTGGACCATCATGCCCGGCGGCTTCTGCCGCATTGCCGAGCAGGCGGACGCCCGCGCCGTGTCGATGGGCGATGGGGCGCGCGCCGCCGACGTCTGGGTCGTCTCGGAGAAGCAGGTCTCCACCGCGACGCTGCTGCCCCCGACCGACAAGGTGCGGATCCGCCGCATCGCCGGCGTGCTGCCGAGCCGTGCCGCTGACAATTTGTTCTGGCTCGGCCGCTATCTCGAACGCGCCGAGGCCACGCTGCGGCTGGTGCGCGCACTCGGCTCGCCGATGCGCGGGCCCAACAACAAGGGCGCATCGACCGCGATGCAGTCGGCCGAGCGCATCCAGCGCATCCTCGTCGCCTGGGGCGCAATCTCGCAAGCTTCGCGCACGGCGCCCGGACGAATTGCGGCCGAAGCACTGCAAAGCCCCGACCGTTTCGGCTCGGCGCTGTCGCTGGTGCGCGCGGCGCAACTCACGGCAACCGGTCTGCGTGAGCGGTTGTCGCCCGACGCCTGGCAGGTCATCACCGAGATGACCGACCGGCTCGCCTACGAGGTCGAGGACGACGACAGCGTGCTCAGCGCCGCTGAGCTCACCCTGCAGGAACTCGCGAGCTTCGCCGGCCTTGCGCAGGAAAACATGAATCGCGCTGCCGGCTGGCGCTTCCTCGACATGGGCCGCCGCGCCGAGCGTGCCATCAATACCACGCGCTTTGCGCGGCAGTTCGCCTATGACGAGGCCGGCGACGAGGACCTCGACGTGCTGCTGACGCTGGTCGATTGTCAGATCACCTATCGCTCGCGCTATCTGCTGGCGCCGCTGCTCGCGCCGGTACGCGATCTCGCGGTGCTGGACGCCTACAATCCGCGCTCGGTTGCCTTCCAGGTCGCAAGCCTGAACGAGCACATCGCAGCGCTGCCGAGCCTGAAGGAATACGGCCTGATCGAGAAGCCGCAACGACTTGCAGTCGCCGTGCAGGCGATGCTCGCCACGGCCGAGGCCGAGAAGCTTGAGGTCAAGACGCTGTTCTCGCTTGAGCAGGACCTGCTCAACCTCGCGGAAGCGATCGGGTTGCATTACTTCCCGCATGGCCCCAACGCCAGCCGGCCGGAAAAGCTGACGGGGCTTGCGTGATCTACGACATACGTCACGTCACGACCTATTCCTACGAGAGTCCGGTCAGCTTCGCCCGCTGCACGCTGCGGCTGAAGCCGAAGAGCGGCGATGGGCAGGAGCTGATCTCGCACCACGTCGAGATCCGGCCGCGGCCTGCGGACCGCCATGCCCGGCGCGATTTCTTCGGCACGTTGACCGAGAGCGTTGTGATCGAAGTTTCGCATCGCAATCTGCGCATCGATTCACGCTCCCGCGTATCGGTATCGCGAACGCCACCGGCGCGTGATGCCTTGAGCCCGCCCTGGGAAGGCATCCGCGATCTTGCCTTCGAGGCGACGAGCCTCGGGCCGTCGTCGCCGGTCGGCTACGTCTTCGCGAGCCCCCTGGTGCCGGTGCTGCGTCCCGTCAGCGCCTATGCTGCGATGAGCTTTGCGCCTGGCGCCGGCATCCTCGCTGGCGCCGTCGATCTGATGCATCGCATCCGCAGCGAATTTCGCTACGATCCGAAGGCGACGGTCATCTCGACGCCGCTCAACGAGGTCTTCGACAAACGCCACGGCGTCTGCCAGGACTTTGCCCATGTGATGATCGCAGGCCTTCGCGGGCTCGGGCTGCCGGCGGCCTATGTCAGCGGTTATTTGCGCACCATCCCGCCGCCCGGTCAGCCACGCTTGCAAGGCGCCGATGCTACGCACGCCTGGGTGTCGCTGTGGTGCGGGCCTGAGCTCGGCTGGGTCGATTTCGATCCGACCAACGATCTCCTGGTCGCGAACGATCACATCGTGCTCGCAATGGGGCGCGACTTCTCCGACGTCTCGCCGGTCGACGGCATCATTGTCGGCTCGCCGAAGCAGAAGCTCGGCGTCGCCGTGGACGTGCTTTTGGTCGAGTAGGCGAGCTCTGTGGATAGGTATTCCCTTGTCATTCCCCGCGAAGCGGGGAATCCAGTAGCGGCTTCTCCGTATTCGTGACGGCCTCTGGGATACTGGATCGCCAGCTTTCGCGGGCGATGACACCGAGCAAATGGCGAGCGGCTTCCACGCCCAAAAGGTCCAATTCCGTTTCCAACAATTTTGTTTCTCGATGTTTCTCGGGCGTGTCCGGCCGCTCATCATTAATGCGCTGGTAACAGGCAGCTGCGACATTTTGGCTCACCACCATCGTTAACGAAGCGGTAACCGATGTTCGAGGCCGTTGTGTTGCTGACGGAAGCTGCCGAGGAGGTGGCTTTGTCGCGGATATTGAGGAGCCACCGGCAAGACCTGACGATTAGGCCGGTGACCGGGATCAACGAGCTCAGGAGTCTGGAGCCATCGCTTCTTCAGCAAGCCCGGCTGATCGCCTTTGCGTCCAACACCATCGTGCCCGCCGACCTGCTCGCAAGTCTCGGCTATGGCGCCTACAATTTCCATCCGGGGCCGCCGACCTATCCCGGCTGGGCGCCGACGCATTTCGCGCTCTATGACCGCGCGACCGAGTTCGGCGTGACCTTTCACGCCATGGCCGAGCGCGTCGATACCGGCATGATCCTCGACGTCACCTCGTTTCCCATTCCGGAAAACACTGGCGTCAGCGGTCTCTGCGAGCTGACTTACGTGCAGCTCTTGAAGCTGTTCGCGGAATGGGCCGATCGATTGGCCCGCCAGCCTTTGCTTCCGACGCCGCACCCGGCGATCCAATGGAGCGGTCGAAGAAACTCGCGGCGTAGTTACAAGGCCATCTGCGACATTCCGCTGGATATCAGCAGGGACGAGCTGTGGCGCCGGATGCGCATCTTCGGTGCCAATCACGACGGCATCGCGCCGACCGTCAATTTGCACGGCGTGACCTTCACGGCGACGTTTCCGGCTGAAAGCGTATGAGCGCAGCGACTTCTCTCTTGCCGCAGGTTCCGACCGGACCGAGCGCCGCAGACCTGCTGCGTGCGGGACGCGAGCATTACAAGCGCGGTGAGCTGAAGGACGCGATCGCGATCTTCAGGGGCGGTCTTGCGCTGGCGGCCATGATGTCGATCGGTACGGCCACCGACGTTGCGGCTGACCTTCACGCCGCGCTGGCCAACGCCTTCATGCTCTGCGACGATCTCGATTCCGCGGCCGAGAATTACAGGGCGGCCTTACGGCTTGCGCCGCATCTCGTCGCCTGCTGGTGCAACCTCGGCAACGTGTATCTGAGGATCGGCATGGCGCAGCAGGCCATTGCGCTCTATCTCGAAGCGCTGCGGCTGAGCCCGGCGCATCGTCCGTCGCGGACCAATTTGGTGCAGGCGCTCGTCGCGACCAGGCAATACTTGCTTGCGCAAGTCCTGCTAGGCGAACTCATCCAGGAAACGCCTGACGACGCGGACCTTCACGCCGAGCTTGGCAAGGTCTGCTTCGAGCTGAAGCAGGTCGAGGCCGCGATCGCGCATTTCGAGCAGGCCGCCGCGCTCGCATCGGAGCGGGCCGACAATCTCTACTGGATCGGCGCCATCCAGCAGGCGATCGGCGAGAGCGAGGCTGCGGAGATCGCCTATGAGCGAGCCGTCCGGCTTCACCCGGTGCTGCGCAGACCCGCGACGCGGTCGCCGGCCAGCTTCCGCGTGCTCGCTCTGTTCGCGCCCTTCGTCGGCAACACGCCGGTCGCGTATCTGTTTCGGGATTGCGCCTACCAGGCCGACATTCTCTCGCTGTCGCCCTCGACCCGGCCGGATCTCGCGACGCTCGCGCGTGAGGTCGACGTCGTCGTCAACCTCGTATGCGACGCTGATCAGGGCAAGGCCGTCCTTCCGCTCGCCGATGAGATTGCCGGGCGCCTCGGTAAGCCGGTCGTCAACGAACCCGAAAAGGTCTTGCGGACGACACGCGATACGACCTCGGTTGCGCTTGCCGGTATTCCCTGCTGTCGCGTGCCGCGCACGCTGCGCATCGCAGCCGGTCACGTGCATCCGCCCGCTGGAAATGAGCTGACGTTTCCGTTGCTGGCAAGGCCGGCGGGGACCCATGGCGGGGACTTCTTCGCAAGATTCGAGGATCCCGATACTCTGACGGCGTTCCTCGCCGAACGCGTGAGTGAGGATCGCTATCTGATCGAGCCTATCGACTACCGGTCCGCCGACGGCTTCTTCCGCAAATACCGGTTCATTTTCGTGGGCGAGGAGATCCTGCCCTATCATCTGGCGATCGGAGACGACTGGAAGCTTCATCGCGATAGCACGGATATGGCCAGCCAGGACTGGATGCAGCGCGAGGAGGAGCAATTCCTGCGCGACCCAAAATCGGTCTTTTCCGCCTGCCATTACGACGTGTTGCGAACGATCAGGGGCCGCATCGGTCTCGACTATTTTGGCATCGACTGCGCGCTCGACGACCAGGGCAATCTCGTCGTCTTCGAGGTCAACGCCTCTATGCTGGTGCACGACGAGAATTCGGATTTTCCGTACAAGGCTCCGTTCGTTCGCAGGATCAAGACTGCGTTCGACGCCATGCTGGCCCGGCTCGCGCGGAGCGATTGACCCGGGGACACATGCCGGCCGCGACGACCGACAGGTGCGGAACGAGTTGGCCTGACAGGTAGTCCTCGCCATCCTCGATAGGACGACAAAGCTGTTGCGGTGCATGGCGCAACACAAATCTTTTCGGTTGCGCTGCCATTGGAGATTTGGTCAGCGGGGCCGAGATAGGCTATGCTGCCCCCGGCGAGGAGAAACGAGGCGTCAGGAGTTGGCGTGGGGACACCACCGACGACGGGGCTGCATCCATGATCACGTTACCGAGACTGGCTGCCGAAGCTCTGGAAAAGCTGCTCGGCTCGTTCATGCGCCGCCGGTTCGACGAGTCCCATGCGAGAGTCATGGAGATCGCGACGCGTACGGCGATGGAGTGCATCGGCAATAGTGATGCGCTCTACCACAATATCGAGCATACGATGCTGGTGACGCTGGCCGGCCAAGCTATCCTCAGTGGCCGCAATCTCCATGCGCACCTGTCGGCGGAAGATTACATCCATGTTCTGATCGCCTGCCTTGCCCACGACATCGGCTATGTACGTGGCCTGTTCGAGGAGGATGACAACGACGGTTTTGTGATCGATGAGGTCGGCACGAAGGTGTCCCTGCCACGCGGCGCATCCGATGCGAGCCTGATGTCCTATCACGTCGACCGCTCGAAGCTTTATGTGATGCGGCGGCTGGCGCCGATCTCCGGTCTCGACCGCGAGCGCATCGCGCGCGCCATCGAGGGCACGCGGTTTCCGGCCCGGAACGGCCAGGAGTACGACGCCGACGCCTCGATCCTGCGCGCCGCCGATTTCATCGGCCAACTCGGTGATCCCAATTACCTGCGCAAGGCCAACGCGCTCTACTACGAATTCGAGGAGGTCGGCATCAACCGCCAACTCGGCTATGATTCGCCTGCTGACATCGTGCATCGCTATCCGCAATTCTATTGGGATAGCGTCGCGCCGCATATCCAGACCGAGATCGGCTATCTCAACCAGACCGACATCGGCCGACAGTGGATCGCCAACCTCTATGCCAACGTATTCCGCGCCGAGCGCGACATCTCGCTGTCGGGGCCGCAGAAGTAGGCCGCACCTTGTAGCCCGCATGGAGCGAAGCGGAATGCTGGGACGCCGGCGCTCGCGAGTCCCGGACTACGCTGCGCTTCATCCAGACTACGGCTAGATTGCAAGAGGATTGTCGCAAGAATGCAGCCAAAAACAGTAACCACCGGCGTCCTCGAGATCGCCTATCTCGAATTTGGCGCGCCGGATGGCTGGCCCTGCATCATGGGCCACGGCTTTCCCTACGACGTCCACGCGTATGCGGAGAGCGCGCCCCTGATCGCACGATCCGGCGCGCGGGTGCTGGTGCCGTGGCTGCGCGGCTACGGCGGGACGCGATTTCTGTCCGACCAGACGTTGCGCTCGGGCGAGCAGGCGGCGCTCGGCGCTGACCTCCTGGCCTTCATGGATGCCCTGAAGATCGAACGTGCGGTGGTCGGCGGTTATGACTGGGGCGGGCGCGCGGCCTGCGTGGTCTCGGCGCTCCATCCGGAGCGCGTGGTCGGGCTCGTCTCCGGCAATTCGTACAACATCCAGAACATCGCGCGGTCGATGGAGCCGGCGTCGCCGCCGGAAGAAGCCGCGCTCTGGTATCACTATCTCTTTCACAACGAGCGCGGGCGCCGCGCGCTCGAGCGCAACCGGCGCGGCTTTACCCGCCAGCTCTGGTCGATGTGGTCGCCGACCTGGGCGTTCGATGATGCGACGTTCGACAGAAGTGCAGCCGCCTTCGACAATCCGGACTTCGTCGACGTCGTGATCCACTCCTACCGGCATCGCTATGCGCTGGTGGAAGGCGATCCCGCCTATGCGGCAATCGAGGCACAGCTTGCCGCGCAGCCGCCGATCCGCGTGCCGACGATCGCGATCGACGGTGATCACGACGGCGTCATTCGTGGCACCGCGCATCACGCGCGCAAGTTCGAGGGCTTTTTCGAGCGGCGCGTGTTCAACGGGGCAGGTCACAATCTGCCGCAGGAGCGGCCCGCCGAATGGACGCAGGCCGTCCTCGACCTCCGCAGGGCCGCAGACGGTTAAGTCTGGTTCCGAGCCGTTCTGATTTTTCCTCGTCCCGGGAACCTTTTTCCGTTGGCGCCGTCCAAGCCTTGGTACCGCGACGCGATTGTTGCGGCTGGTCAGGGGGAGGAGTTCACATGGAACGACAGGCGCGACGGCTGGAACGCGTTGCACTCGCGCAGGCGCCGGCGGGCATGCCAAGCCAGGCGGAGGTCGAGGATGCGGTTCGCACCATGATCCGCTGGGCGGGCGATGATCCCGCACGCGACGGTTTGCGCGAGACGCCGGACCGGGTGGCGCGCGCGTTCCGGGAGTATTTTACTGGCTACACGCAGGACCCGACCGAAATCCTGCAAAAGACTTTTGAGGAGATCGAGGGCTATGACGAGATGATCGTGCTGCGCGGCGTTCGCTTCGAGAGCCATTGCGAGCACCACATGGCGCCGATCGTCGGACGTGCCTGGGTCGCCTATATCCCGCAGGGTCGTGTCGTCGGCATCTCCAAGCTCGCGCGGGTCGTCGACATCTACGCCAGGCGTCTCCAGATCCAGGAGAAGATGACGGCGCAGATCGCCAACTCGATCAATGACGTGCTCAGGCCGCAAGGCGTCGGTGTGATCATCAAGGCGACGCACCATTGCATGACCACGCGCGGTGCGCACAAGCCGGGCACCGATCTCGTCACCAGCCGCATGCTCGGCGTGTTTCGCGACAACGCGTTGACGCGGCAGGAACTGCTTGGCCTCGCCAACTCGGACGATTGAGACGCAAAGCCACGGGAGACGGCGCATGAACGACGAGAAGAAGCCGAGCGGACCCGATCTGAGCAAGGGCGTGAACCTCGCCGATTTCAACGACGGCAAGCTGCTCGGTCATGTCGGTGACGAAGATGTTCTCCTCGTCCAGCTCGGCGCCGAGGTCGTGGCGATCGAGCCCGCTTGCACGCACTATCACGGTCCGCTCGCCGAAGGGCTCGTGGTCGACGACACCATCCGCTGTCCCTGGCACCACGCCTGCTTCTCGCTGCGCACCGGCGAGGCGGTCGCGGCGCCGGCGCTGAATGCGCTGGCGGTCTGGGAGGTCGAACGCGAGAAGGACAGGATCGTCGTGCGCCGCAAGCGAGAGGCGCCACCACAAGCCGTGCCGCACCGCACCGCGCCGACGCCGGACCGGTTCGTCATCGTCGGTGGCGGCGCGGCAGGATTTGCCGCGGCCGAAATGCTCCGCCGTGAAGGATTTGCCGGCGGCATCACCATGCTGAGCAACGACAGTGCGTTGCCGGTCGACCGGCCGAACCTGTCCAAGGACTATCTGGCCGGCAATGCGCCGGAGGATTGGCTGCCGCTCCGGCCGGAGGATTACTATGCAGACGCAGGCATCGATCTCAGGCTCGACACGTCAGTCGCCGCGCTCGATACGAAGCAACGTCATGTGACATTGGGCAACGGCGACAAGATGCCGTTCGACCGGCTGCTGCTGGCGACCGGCGCCGAGCCCGTTAAGTTGAAAATTCCGGGCAGCGACCAGCCGCATGTCCACACCCTGCGATCGGTCGCCGACAGTCGTGCCATCATCACGGCAGCCGGCAGCACGAAACGCGCGCTGGTGATCGGGGCGAGCTTCATTGGCCTCGAAGTCGCGGCCTCCCTGCGGGCGCGCAAGCTCGAGGTTCATGTCGTCGCGCCGGAGGAGCTGCCGATGGAGCGCATCCTGGGGCGTGAGATGGGCGATTTCGTTCGCGCGCTTCATGAAGAGAACGGCGTCCATTTCCACCTCAAGGACAGCGTGGAGAAGCTCGACGGCCGCCGCGCCCACCTGAAAAGTGGCAGCGTGATCGAGGCGGACCTCGTGGTGGTCGGCATCGGCGTCAAGCCGCGCCTAGAACTGGCCGAGGGGGCCGGGCTTGCGATCGATCGTGGTGTGAAGGTCGATGCTTACCTCGAAACCAGTGCGCCGGGCATCTTTGCGGCCGGCGACATCGCGCGCTGGCCGGATCCGCATTCGCAAGCCAGCATCCGCGTCGAACATTGGGTGGTTGCCGAGCGGCAGGGCCAGACCGCGGCGCGCAACATGCTGGGCGCGCGCGAGCGCCACGACGCCGTGCCGTTCTTCTGGAGCCAGCACTATGACGTGCCGATCAACTATGTCGGCCACGCCGAAGGTTGGGATGACATCAAGATCGACGGTAGCATCACGGGCAGGGACTGCCTGCTCCGGTATCGGAAAGGGGGGCGCGTGCTGGCGGTCGCTTCAATTTATCGCGACCTCGATAGTCTGAAGGCCGAGCTTGAAATGGAGCGGCCGCGCGCGTGAAGCGTGCCCTGGCGGCCTTGACCTGCATCAACGGCGGCGCCGAGGACGGCTGCTCTTCTGGCTGTCGTCCCCGCCTGGCCCATGCTATCCTGACGTGTGCCGTGGGGGTTCGCTTGTAGGAGTAACCGTCATGACAACTGCTTCGGATATGTCTCACAGCCTAGGCTTGGGCTCCGGCATCGCGGCGCTGCGCCCGAAATGGGGCTGGATCGTCGCGCTCGGCGTCGTCTACCTCATTGCCGGCTTCATTGCGCTCGGCAGCGTGGTGATGGCGACGGTCGCAAGCGTCCTCGTGGTCGGCGTGATGATGATCGTGGCCGGCGTGACCGAGGTCATCGGCGCGTTCCAGATGAAGAGCTGGGGCAAGTTTCTGATCTGGGCGCTGCTCGGCGTGCTCTACGTCATCGCGGGCTTTTTGACCTTCGAGAATCCGCTGTTCGCCGCGGTCCTGCTGACCCTGTTCCTGGGCGCCTCGCTGATCGCTTCCGGCGTCGTCAGGCTGTTTCTCGCCTTCAGCATGAAGCGGGAGAGCCCCTGGATCTGGGTCGCGATCTCGGCCGTCATCACCCTGTTGCTCGGCCTGTTGATCCTGGCGCGCTGGCCGGTCAACAGCGTCTATATCCTCGGCCTGTTCCTCGGCATCGACCTGATCTTTGCCGGTGCGGGCTGGCTGAGCCTCGGCTTCAGCCTGCGGCGCAGCACATAAGGCGCGCGAGAACGGGTCGATTTTAGGTCGCGGTTGACCGCGCGATCCTCCGCGCGGTCAAAGGGGAGCGTTTCATGCGCTGGGTCTATCTCGCCATCATCATCCTGTTCGCGGTCGCGATCGTGGTGTTCGCCGCGCAGAATTTCGAGACCGTGACCGTCTCGTTCTTCAGGCTGAACCTCAGCCTGCCGCTCGCGCTGCTCTCCGTCGTCGTCTACCTGCTTGGAGCTGCGACCGGTGGCAGCCTGTTCGCGCTGCTGCGACGCTCCTACAAGGGCTCGTGGCGCAGCGTCGGCTGATGCGAAGAGCTAGCTCGCCTTGGCGATGCGGCGCTCAGCGGGTCCCGAGCGCAAATTCTGGAAGAACTTCTCCACCTCGCGCGACAACGTTTCAGCCGTTGCGGTCAGGCCGCTGGCCGCGGTCAGGACGGAGGTTGCTGCGGCGTCCGTCTCGCCGATGGCGTCGCGGAGCGAGGTGATGTTGACGACCAGCGTCTCGTTGCCTTGCGCAGCGGACTGCGCGTTGGCGGAGATTTCGCGGGTCGCGGCATCCTGCTGGCCGACCGCGCCGGCAATCGCCGAGGTCACGTCGTTGATCTCGCGTACCGCGCCGCCAATCTCACGCACGGCCTCGACCGCGTTGCGGGTCGAGGATTGGATCATACCGACGTTCTCGCTGATCTCGGCGGTCGCCTTCGCGGTCTGCCCGGCGAGCGCCTTGACTTCATGGGCGACAACGGCAAAGCCGCGGC
The DNA here is from genome assembly GCF_059803475.1 of Bradyrhizobium sp. UFLA05-89. Taxonomy (NCBI): domain Bacteria; kingdom Pseudomonadati; phylum Pseudomonadota; class Alphaproteobacteria; order Hyphomicrobiales; family Nitrobacteraceae; genus Bradyrhizobium; species Bradyrhizobium sp. UFLA05-89. Next base: position 26,597 of record NZ_JBANBA010000050.1, read on the forward strand.
CGGCGTCGCCGGCGCGCGCCGCTTCGATGGTAGCGTTGAGCGCGAGGAGGTTGGTCTGCTCGGCGATCGCCTGGATCAAATTGAGCACGCCGTCGATGCGCTGTGTGGCGGCAGCCAGACTCTCGATCTCGGAGATCGATTTCTCGGTGCGCTGGCCGGTCTGCTCGACGGCGCTCGCCGATTGCCGCACCTGACGGCCGATCTCCTCGACGGAGGCCGACAGCTCTTCCGCCGCACCCGCCACCGCCGTGACGTTGTGCGAGGCCTGCTCAGTGGCGCTCGCCGCCGTGCCGGCGCGTGTGCTCGCATCTGCCGTGACGCGGGTGATGGTCTGCGCGGTCTCGCGCATGGCGGACGCGTTGTCGGCGAGGCCCCGCATGACCGCGCCGATCGCTTCGCGGAAGGTCTCGACCGAAGTCTCGATATGGCGGGTGCGCTCGTCGCGCGCCGCGGAGTCCTGGGAGACCTGGGAGGCGAGGTTGCGATTGCGGTCCATTGCCCCCTGGAAGATCCGGATCGCGCGCGCCAGCGCGCCGATCTCGTCCGCACGCTCGGTATGCGGCACCACGACGTTCTCTTCGCCGTCGGCGACCTGCTTGATGGTCGCGGTGATCGTCGAGAGCGGTCGCGCGATCGAGCGCGCGATGATGACGATGCCGATCACGACGAGCGCCAGCGCGACGCCGCCAAGGCACGTCAGCACGAAGGAGAGCATGCGATTGGTCTCGGTCTCCTGCGCAATCTGCTTGGCGCGCAGGGCATAGACTTTGGACAGCGCCTCGAGATCCTTGTTCAACGCCGACCGCACGCTGCGATTTGCGTCGTTGTCACCCCATTCGCGGCCAGCAGCCGGACCGATCTCATAGGCGCGGCGAACCAGTTCTTTCCGGAAATCGATGAATTGCTCGATGCGCTTCTTGAACGTTGCGAACTGTTCGGCATCGTCGGTCCTGACGATGGCTTCCCAGCCCTTCACCACGCCGAGGATCTCATCGTTGAACTTGAGCAGGCCGTCCCCGAACTTCTTCACGGCCTTTGGATCCGTCGACATGTAGACGCCGCGGGATTCCATCACCACGGCGTAGACCAGTGAGTTGACGCGCTCGACGTTCAGCGCCGCCGCATTCGCGGTCTCAATCGCGGCGGTGAGCTCGGCGCCGCGGCGGCTGTTGTAATCCGACAGCAGAGCGATTGCGGCGGTGAGCAGCGCGAACAGCGCGAAGATCGAATAGAGCCTGGTGGCGAGCGTGAAACGGCCTGCCAGGCCGGCAGCATTCCCAGTTCGGTCGATTATCATGGCTTCCAGAGACCCGAATGGCCTACGTGCGATCAGTGAGCACGAACGGTAAAATTGATACAAAACTATGCAGAATGAAGGTGGACGCAGCGTTAACGCGCAAGGGTTGCACCTCAGACCTTGGTCGTAGAAAATATAAGGAATATCAGTCTCTTGCCGGAGTCGTCGATTTTCGGCAAGGCGCCTTCCGGGATTGGCATGCCATGCTGCAAAGATCGGCATGCACCAATGCCGCCGGGCTCGTACACCTTGGGGCAAGATGGATCCTGCGTCGGCCATTGGCCGACTGACGCCGGAGGAGCTTTTGGTCTACCGCCACACCATCGATGCGACGAGCTATGTCTTCGCTGATCTGCGTGACCTGCTGGCCAAGGCGACCCCGCCGCGCTCCGGTGACCGGCTGGCCGGGATCGCGGCTGCCAGCGCCGAAGAGATGATCGCGGCGCGGATGGCGCTTGCCGACGTTCCGCTGAGCCAATTCCTACGGGAGGCCGTGATCCCCTATGAGGCCGACGAGGTCACGCGCCTCGTCATCGACACCCACGATGCAAAGGCCTTCGCGCCGGTGGCCGCGCTCACCGTTGGCGGTTTCCGCGACTGGCTGCTGTCCGACGCCGCGACGACGGAAGGTTTGCGAAAGCTGGCCCACGGCATCACGCCGGAGATGGCGGCCGCGGTGTCGAAGCTCATGCGTAACCAGGACCTGATCCTGGCGGCGCGCAAATGCGAGGTGATCACATCGTTCCGCAACACCATCGGCCTGAAGGGGCGGATGAGCACACGCCTCCAGCCCAACCATCCCTTCGACGACGCCAAGGGCATCACGGCCTCGATCCTCGACGGCATCCTGCTCGGCGCGGGCGATGCCTGCATCGGCATCAACCCGGCGAGCGACGACCCTGCGACCATCGGCCAGTTGCTGCGGCTGCTGGACGAGATCATCGCGCGGCTGAACGTCCCGACCCAGGGTTGCGTGCTCACCCATGTGACGACGACGTTGTCGCTGATCGGGCAGGGCGTACCGGTCGACCTGGTGTTCCAGTCGGTCGCCGGGACTGAGGCTGCCAACCGCAGCTTCGGTATCGATCTCGCTTTGCTCCGGGAAGCGAACGAGGCAGGGCTGTCACTGAGGCGCGGCCCAGTCGGGCAGAACGTGATGTATTTCGAGACTGGCCAGGGCTCGGCGTTGTCGGCCAATGCCCATCACGGCGTCGACCAGCAGACCTGCGAGGCGCGCGCCTATGCGGTCGCCCGCGCGTATCGCCCCCTGCTGGTCAACAGCGTGGTCGGCTTCATTGGTCCGGAATATCTCTACGACGGCAAGGAGATCATCCGCGCTGGGCTGGAGGATCATTTCTGCGGCAAGCTGCTCGGCCTGCCGCTCGGGGTCGACATCTGCTACACCAACCATGCCGAGGCGGACCAGGACGACATGGACAATCTCCTGACGCTGCTCGCTGCCGCCGGCGTCACCTTCATCATGGGGGTGCCGGGCGCCGACGACGTCATGCTGAACTACCAGTCGACCTCCTTCCATGACGCGCTCTATGTCCGCGACGTCTTCGGCCTGCACCGCGCGCCGGAATTCGACGATTGGCTGGCGAAGAGCGGGATTGCGGGTGCCGATTTCCGGCTTGCTCGCGATGCGGGGCTGCTACCCGATTTTGCCTCGCGGTTGATCGCCTGAGCCGGCCCAAATTTCGCATGGTCACAGACAATCGGCATGAACCGAGGAAACCATTGGTGCGTCTCATGAATTAGGCCCATGCCACAATATTGAGGAATTTCGGGCCCAGCGTTACGTTATGTGTCTTGATGTCTATTCTGCACGGTTTGTAGGAAGTCGTTGGGGGAAGCTCGATGCGCGCTGAAAGCAACGGAACGATCCGGCATATTCTCTGTGTCTTCCCGCGTTACACCTCGTCCTTCGGTACATTCGAACACGCCTATCCCCTGACCGACGGCGTCAGGGCCTTCATGCCGCCGCAGGGGCTATTGCTCATATCGGCTTATCTGCCCAGGGAATGGCAGGTGAAGTTCGTCGACGAGAACCTGCGTCCGACGACGAAGGAAGAGTTCGAATGGGCGGAAGCGGTCTTCGTCAGCGGCATGCACATCCAGCGCCAGCAGATGAACGATATCTGCCGCCGCGCCCATGAGCACGATTTGCCCGTCGCGCTCGGCGGGCCCTCGGTCAGCGCCTGCCCGGATTACTATCCGTCTTTCGACTATCTCCATGTCGGCGAGCTCGGCGATGCCACCAATGAGCTGATCGCGATCTTGTCGCGCGAGACCGCGCGCCCGGCGCAGCAGGTGGTGCTGACGACCAACGATCGCGTCCCGATGACGGAATTTCCGATCCCCGCCTACGAGCTTGCGGAGGTGAAGAAGTATTTCCTCGGCAGCATCCAGTATTCCAGCGGCTGTCCCTATCAGTGTGAGTTCTGCGACATCCCGGGCCTCTACGGCCGCAACCCGCGCATCAAGACGCCGCAGCAGATCATCGCCGAGCTCGACCGCCTGCGCGAATGCGGCATGACCGACACGGTCTATTTCGTCGACGACAATTTCATCGGCAACCGCAAGGCGGCGATGGACCTGCTGCCGCACCTGATCGAGTGGCAGAAGAAGACCGGCTACGTGATGCGGCTCGCCTGCGAGGCGACGCTCAACATCGCCAAGCGCCCCGAGATCCTCGAGAAGATGCGCGAGGCCTATTTCATCACCATCTTCTGCGGCATCGAAACGCCCGATCCCGATGCGCTGCACGCGATGCAGAAGGACCACAACATGATGGTCCCGATCCTGGAGGGCGTGCGCACCATCAACTCCTACGGGATGGAAGTGGTGTCCGGCATCATCATGGGGCTCGACACCGACAAGCCGAATACGTCGGATGCGCTGCTTTCCTTTGTCGATGAATCCCGCATCCCGCTGCTCACCATCAATCTGCTTCAGGCGCTGCCCAAGACGCCGCTGTGGGACCGGCTCGAGCGCGAGGGCCGATTGATCAACGACGAGGGCCGCGATTCCAACGTCAACTTCCTGTTGCCTTATGATGATGTCGTGGCGTCCTGGAAGTTCTGCATGGAGCGGGCCTACGCGCCCGAGAAGGTCTATGCGCGCTATCAGCACCAGTGCGACTACACCTATGCCAACCGCCTCAGGGTGCCGGTGCCTGCGGAGATGAAGACCTGGCCCAATATCAGGCGCGGTCTCGTCATGCTGCGCAACATCTTCTGGAAGGTCGGCGTGCTCGGCGACTACAAACGCGTATTCTGGAAGTTTGCGCTGGGCCGGATCAGGCGCGGCGATCTCGAAGGCCTGATCGGCTGCACCATGATCGCGCATCATCTCATCACCTTCGCGCGCGCGGCATCGAGCGGCCAGCAGAACGCGTCGAACTACTCGCTGCGGCTGCGCGAGGCATCCGTTCCCGCCGAATGACGCGACATGTCTAGCCCATCCGTCCCGAACCGCCCGACCCTGGACCTTCGGACGCTAACACCCGCGCGTGTGGCGCTCGGGCGCAGCGGGGCGAGCCTGCCGACCAAGCCGCTGCTCGACTTCACGCTCGATCACGCGCGCGCCCGCGACGCCGTGCATGCCGTCTTCGACGCCGAGCGGATGATCGCGGAGCTAGCCGAGTTCGGCGTTCCCATCCTTGCGACGAGGAGCCGCGCCGCCGATCGCGGCGACTATCTGCGGCGTCCGGACCTCGGACGCCAGCTCGATCCGACCTGCGCCGAGCATCTCGCGGTGCGCGCCGCGGACCGCGGCCGGATTGCGATCGTGATCGGCGATGGATTGTCGCCAACGGCGGTGCATGCGCACGCGGTTGGGTTGTTGCGCGCGCTGCTGCCGGCCCTCGCCGATGCGCCGCCTGTCGCGGTCGGCCACATCATTGTCGCCTCAGGCACCCGTGTCGCGCTGGGCGACGAGATCGGCGCCATTCTCGGTGCATCCATGGTCGTGATGCTGATTGGCGAGCGACCGGGATTGTCGGCTCCTGACAGCCTCGGGGCTTACCTGACCTTTGCGCCGAAGCCTGGCCGTAGCGATGCCGAGCGCAATTGCGTCTCCAACATTCATCAGGCTGGGCTCAGTTATGGCGAGGCGGCCTTCAAGATCGCCTGGCTGGTCCGCGCAGGCCTGTCGCGGGGCGTGACCGGCGTGGCGCTGAAGGACGAGAGTGGCGATCCCCCGGCGCGAATCGGCGCAGCGCTGCCGGAATGAGCCATCAAGGGCCGAAATTGCCGCATCTTGATCGATTTTGTTGCCCAGCGTGTGCTTGCGAGGGGCCGTGCCGACCTGCTAAACCCCTCGCGGCGATTTCCCGCGCATTTTCAAAGGGCAAGCCTCCCATCTGTATGGCGTTTCAGGCCGATATGCGGGACGCATAAGCTCACCAACCGAGCCGATTTAGGAACTGGACAAGGCATGCTCGAAAAGCACAGCGAGAGTGAGGTTCATGTCGACAAGGTCGAGCAGGGACCTTCGTCCTCCATCGCTTTTGGACTCGAACGCATCGGACTGATCGCCGTCCGCGCGCCAGTCCTGTCCTGCCTGATCCTCATCGCACTGATCGTCGGGGCCGTCTTCGGCATCGAGCGGATCAAGATCGACGATTCGCTGTCGCAGCTGTTCCGGTCCAACAGCCGCGAATTCCACCAGTACGAGGAAGTGACCAAGAAGTTCCCGGCCGAGGAGTTCGACGTCCTCGTGGTCATCGAGGGCAAGAACCTGCTGGCGCGCGAGAATCTCATGAAGCTGCGCGACTTCATCACCGACATGCAGCTCGTCGAAGGCACGCGTGGCCTCGTTTCGCTGTTCTCCGCGCGCCAGGCGCCGGCGCCAGGCAAGCTGCCCGCCGCGCTGTTCCCGGCCGAGCTGCCCGAAGGCGCCGCCTACGACAAGTTCATCGAGACCGTCAAAAGCAACGAGATCATCCGCGGCAAGCTGTTGTCGGAGGACGGCACCCTCGCGCTGGTCGTGCTCTCCCTCGATCCGGAGGTGGTTGCCTCGAGCAAGCTCGGCAAGGTCGTCGGCGACATCCGCGCGCTGATGAAGGAGGATCTCGGCGACACCGGGCTCAGCGTGCAGCTCTCCGGCGTGCCGGTGATGCAGCTCGAGATCCGCAACGCGGTCGAGCGCGACGGCTTGACCTACAACATCCTCGGCATTCTCGCCGGCTGCATCATCGCCATCATCTTCTTCCGAAAAATCTCCTTCATGGTGGTGGCGGCGTTCCCGCCGATGATCGCGATCCTCCTGGCGCTGGGCGCGCTCGGCTGGGCCAACTTCAATCTCAACATGTTCCTGAACGTGATGACGCCGCTCATCATGGTCATCAGCTTCTCGGACTCGATGCAGCTCACCTTCGCCGCGCGCGACCGGTTGATCGCAGGGCAGGACAAGTTCACCGCGTTCAAGAATGCGGTGCTGGTGGTCGGACCTGCCTGCGTGCTGACGCACGGCACCGCCGGCATTTCCTTTATCGCGCTGCAATTCTCCGACTCCGACCTGATCCGCAAATTCGGCGAGGCGGGATTGGCTGCGACCATCATCGCGCTGGTTACGGTGCTGTCGCTGGTGCCGGTGTTCGGCGTTCTGTTCGTGCGCAACGAAAAGATCTTTGCCGTCAAATTCCAGAGCGCGGACGCCGGCGTGCAGGCGCTGCGCAACTTCTGCTACTGGATCGCGGTGCGCATGGTGGGTCGGCCCGGACTGTTCAGCCTGATCGCGGTGCTGTTCGTAGCGAGCCTCGGCGTCATCTACGCCAACCTCCAGCCACGCTACCGCCTTGCCGATCAGGTGCCGGACAAGCGCCAGGCCGTGGCCGCCAGCAACCGGCTCGACGCCAAGCTGACCGGCGCCAATCCCGTCAACGTCCTGATCACGTTCCCCAAGGGTGAAACGCTCTATTCGGCAGAGACGCTGGAAACCATTGCCGACGTGCACGCGACCGTGGAGAAGGCGGCCGGCGTCGGTAACGTCTGGTCGCTGGAGACGCTGCGCCGCTGGCTGTCGGAAAAGGCGGGCAGCTCGGACGTCGCGACGCTGAAGGAATATGTGAACGTCATTCCCGAGCATCTGGTGCGACGGTTCATCGATGCCGAGCAGGACGCAGTCGTGGTCGCAGGCCGCGTGCCGGACAAGGATTCCAGTCAGCTCCTGCCTATCGTCGACAAGCTCGACCAGGAGCTCGATGCCGTCCGCAAGAAGCATCCCGGCTACGAGGTCGCGGTGACCGGCCTTGCGGCTATCGCCGCGCGCAACTCGGCCAGCATGATCGAGAAGCTGAACCGCGGGCTCACCGTCGAGTTCGCGCTCGTCGCGATCTTCATTGGCCTCGCCTTCCGCTCCTGGGTGGTGATGTTCGCCTGCATCCTGCCGGGCATCTTCCCGGTGGTGATGTCGGGAACGGTGCTGTGGGCGATGGGCGAGGGGCTGCAATTCGCCAGCGTCGTGGCGCTGACCGTCTCGTTCGGCCTGGGCCTTTCCGCGACCATCCACTTCCTCAATCGCCTGCGGCTGGAGAGCAAGCCCGGGGTCTCCTCGGCGCTTGCGGTGGAGCGCGCCACCGTGCTGGTCGGCCCCGCGCTGATCTTGACCACCGTGGTGCTCGCCTGCGGTCTCGTCGTCACCGTATTCTCCGATCTGCCGTCGCTGCGGCTATTCGGTTGGCTCAGCGCGTTCTCGATGGTGGCAGCGCTGGTCGCCGACCTCTTCATCCTGCGCCCGACGGCGATGTGGCTGATCAACCTGCACGAGAAGATTCACGGGGCTGACAAACGCGCGATCTGAGCCGGAGCGGCTCGCGCCGCCTCTTGCTCACGCCTCGATACGGACGATCCCGTACGGATTGGAATTTGAAGTCGTCCTCACGGTACCGCGTCTCGTGCGAGACCGTGAGTTTGCGCGCTAGAAGCGTCGCCTCGATGCCGCGGTGGTAGCCGACCGTCTCGTCGTAGTGCTTGCCGCTAAGTGGGCGCTTGGTTGAGCAGGGGTTCTGCGAATGGGTCCATGTTGAAGAATTCATGTCATGAAAAACCCCCGGCTCGCGAGAACCAGGGGCCATATTGTCTGCTCGTCGGGTGAGGCGAAGCGCTTCAGCTCTTCACCATGGTGATGTTGACGCCGCGGATCTCGCCCTTGGAGCTGATCTGCACCGTCTGCTTGTTGCCGTTGGTGCGCAGCGTCAGGTTGGCGGCAAAACCGTTGGCCTCGACGAACACGTCGATCTGGCCGCCGCCGGCGGTGCCCTGCAGATTGCCGAAGATGTTGCGGCTGGCTTCGCTCCAATTGCCCGAAATGCGGTCGCCCTGGCTCGTCACGTCGCTGGTGAGGTCGAACTTGTAGCTGTCGCTGGCGCAGTGCAGCGCCTGCTTCAGGCCGAGACCGCTGGCCGCGACCTTGTAGTCCGCCTTGCAGCGGATGCGCTCGGTGGAGCCGTCGGACAGCGCCACCGTGCCGGTGCCCGACCACGCGCCGTCGAAGCCAGCAAAGGGGCCGGACGACTGAGCGTGGCTCGCCGAAACCGAGAACAGCAGCGCGGCGCCAATGCCTGCCGCCTTGATCGCGAGTCCAGACCGTCCAAAGAATTTCATGTTCGAATATCCCGTTTTCTGAATGACGTTCGCTCCTAATAGAACGTCTCGCCGCATCGAAGGTTTAGTGTCCCCATCCGCTGGCAGGTTCAAACCATAACCACCCGAGGTGTCAGAACGGCGAACCCTTGCGGCTGCTTTTTCGCTGTTCCGCGCGCGGTTTCACTTGTGTCTTTTCGACGCCGTTGCAAGGGTTTGCGATGCATGTCTGCAACAGGTCCATGGCAAAACACCGCCTGCCTAAATAATCTCATAGTATCAATCTGTTACATCTGCCAATGAAAGCCGTGCGAAGGCGCGATGTGGTGGATTCGGTGCCAATTTGGCCGCATTTGCCAGTGCTTGTGCTGTCTCCACTGCTGCGCGCTCCGCGGCAACGCCATCAGAACAATCCGTTCCGGTCGTCCGCCCTGTGCTGTCCGGGAACGGAGAGATTCTGCCGTCAGAATGAAGGACTACAATGCGTAAATATCTCCTCGCTCTCACCCTGCTGTCGGCATCCCTTTCGACCGCGGCGTTCGCCCAGCAGCCCCAGCAGGGGCGCGGCACGGCCGAAGAGCAGAAGGCCTGCACGCGCGACGTGCAGAAGTTCTGCCGTCCGGTCATCGATCAGGGCGATTTCACGATTCTGGCCTGCCTGAAGGAGAATCGGGCCAAGATCTCGCAGGCTTGCGATCAGGTCCTGAAGACCCACAACCAATAAGCTTTCGCGTGGCCCGTGGAGCGTTCACGGGCCCGCCTTTGCGGCGACCTCGATTCGCGAGGGCAGGGGACCCCGCGAGACAGGTTGGTTTTGCGGGCATATTCCCCTATATGGGGGCCGCGACGGCTTGGCCGGGCGCCTAAAAAAGCCTTCCTGTTCAGACGATTGTTAACCAGTCCTCGATGACCACTGCGAGCGAATTGCGATCCGGCAAGGGTGACCGCGACGAGAATTTTCCCGTCGCGTCGTGGATCATTCATCCGCGTCACCGCGCGCTGATCCTCGCCTTCTACAATTTCGTTCGCACCGCCGACGACATCGCCGACCATGCGACGTTGCCGGCTGAAGAGAAGCTCGCCTATCTCGACCTGCTCGAGGCCGAGCTCAACGGCAACGGCAACTCGCAGGCCGAGGCCGTCAATCTCCGCCGAGCGCTGGCCGAGCGCGGCATGCCGCCGCGCCATGCGCTCGACGTGCTGATCGCGTTCCGCATGGACGTGACGAAGCTGCGCTACGAGACCTGGGATGAGGTCATCCACTATTGCCGCTACTCGGCGATGCCGGTCGGCCGCTTCATGCTCGACGTGCACGGCGAGGCGACCTCGACCTGGGTTGCTTCGGATGCACTCTGCGCCGCCTTGCAGATCAATAATCACCTCCAGGATTGCGGCAAGGACTTTCGCGCGCTCAACCGCGTCTACCTGCCGCGCGATGCGCTGGCCGCAAGCGGCGCGTCGGTCGAGCAGCTCGGCGGCGATCATTCGCCGCCGCAGATGCTGGCCTGTCTCCAGGCGCTCGCCGCGCGCAACGAAGAGCTCCTGAACGAGAGCAAGTCTCTTTCCGCCGAGGTGCGGGACTTCCGCCTCGGCCTCGATATCTCGGTGATCCAGGCCTATGCCGACCGCATCGTGCGCCTGCTCAAGGTGCGCGATCCCCTGCGCGAACGCGTGCATCTGAACAAGGCCGAGCTCCTCACCTTCAGCCTCGCCGGCATCGCCGGTGAAATCGGTCGTCGCGCCTTCGGGCGCAAGCCAATCTCCAATCCGGGGCCGGCCCATGACGCTTGAGGCGACCTCGCCCGGCGCCAATTATGGCTCGACCGCATCCGGCAGCTCATTCTACGCTGCGATGCGGATCCTGCCGCGCCACCAGCGCGAGGCGATGTTCCAGATCTACAGCTTCTGCCGCCAGGTCGACGACATCGCCGATTCCAACGGTCCGCGCGATGAGCGCCTCGCCGCGCTCCAGGAATGGCGCAACGACATCGATGCGCTCTATCAGGGCCACCCGCCGCCACGGCTCGCCGACTACGTCGCCTCGGTGAAGACCTTCGGATTGAAGCGGGAGGATTTCCTCGCCATCGTCGATGGCATGGAGATGGACGTGCCGCAGGACATCCGCGCGCCTGACATGGCGATCCTCGATCTCTACTGCGATCGCGTCGCGAGTGCCGTGGGACGCCTGTCGGTGCGGGTGTTCGGCATGCCCGAAGAGGATGGCATCCTGCTCGCCCATCATCTGGGCCGCGCGCTCCAGCTCACCAACATCCTGCGTGACATCGACGAGGACGCTGGCCTCGGCCGGCTCTATCTGCCGCGCGAGGGCTTGCTGCATGCCGGCATCACCTCCAGCGATCCGCAGCGCGTGATCGCAGAACGCGCGCTGCCGAAGGTCTGCCTGCCGCTCGCCCAGCGCGCGCAGGCGCATTTCGAGAAGTCGGATGAGATCATGGCGCGCAACAAGCGCCGCGCGGTGCGTGCGCCACGGATCATGTCGAAATATTATCACGCCATTCTGGACCTCTTGCTGGAACGCGGCTTTGCCGCGCCCCGCGCGCCCGTGCGCGTGTCCAAGGCCGCACGTATCGCCATCCTTCTCCGCTACGCTTTTTTCTGATGCAAAAGACAGCTCACATCATCGGTGCCGGCATTTCCGGCCTCTCAGCCGCGGTGCGGCTCGCCAATGCCGGCTTCCAGGTCGCCGTGCACGAGGCGACGCAGCAGGCCGGCGGTCGCTGCCGCTCCTATTTCGACGGCGCGACCAATCTCGTCATCGACAACGGCAACCATCTCCTGTTGTCGGGCAACCGCCACGCGCTCGCCTATGCACGCTCGATCGGCACCGAGGCGGGGCTGGTGGGCCCGGCGCGCGCGCAGTTTCCCTTCGTTGATCTGAAGACGGGGCAGCGCTGGCAGCTCGATCTCGGCGACAGCCGTCTGCCGGGCTGGGTATTCGACGAGAGCCGTCGTGTCCCCGACACCGGACTGACCGACTATCTCAAGCTCGCGCCGCTGATCTGGGCGTCGGAGGAGACGCTGGTCGGCAAGTCGATCCCCTGCGAGGGCGTGCTGTATCAGCGTCTGGTGCAGCCGCTGTTGCTCGCGGCGCTCAACGTCGATCCGCCCGAGGGTTCGGCGGGCCTTGCTGGCGCGATCGTGCGGGAGACGCTGCTCGCCGGCGGCCAGGCCTGCCGGCCGCTGATTGCGCGCGACGGCTTAAGCGCGGTGCTGATCGAGCCCGCGGTGAAGTTCCTGGCCGAGCGCGGCCATTCCGTGCAGCTCGGCCATGAGCTGCGCTCATACGCGACCACGGACGGCAAGGTCAGCGCGCTCAATTTCGGCGGCGAGGATGTCGTCGCGATCGGGCCCGACGATATGATCGTGATGGCGGTGCCGCCGCGTGCCGCCGCCTCGTTGCTGCCCGGCTTGAAGACGCCGACGCAATTCCGCGCCATCGTGAATGCGCATTTCCGCTTTGAGCCGCCGCCGGGCTCGGCCCCCATCCTGGGCGTGATCGGCGGTGTCGTCGAATGGCTGTTCGCCTTCCCGAACCGGTTGTCAGTCACCATCAGCAATGGCGATCGGCTGGTCGAGATGCCGCGCGAAGAACTCGCGCAGACGATCTGGAACGAGGTCTGCGACGCGGGCGGCGTTGCCGGCGAATTGCCCCCTTGGCAGATCGTGCGCGAGCGCCGCGCCACTTTTGCCGCCACGCCCGAGCAGAATGCCTTGCGTCCCGGGCCGGTCACCGCGCTGAAAAACCTGTTTCTTGCGGGCGACTGGACTGCTACGGGATTGCCAGCAACCATTGAGGGATCGGTCCGGTCCGGCGATCGCGCCGCCGATTTGGTCCTGGCCGCACGGCGGACCTGACGGGCTTTGGTCCCGGTCAATTATCCCAGCAACTATCGGAGATATCGAGCGAGATGCATTCCGTGAACAAGAGCGCGACCGACCGCGAAGTCTTGGAAACGAGCATTGCGTCGGCCACGCAAGGATTGCTCGGCTTCCAGCAATCCGACGGCCATTGGGTGTTCGAGCTCGAGGCCGACTGCACGATTCCGGCGGAGTACATCCTGCTGCGGCACCATCTCGCCGAGCCGGTCGACGCCGGGCTCGAGGCCAAGATCGGCAACTATCTGCGCCGTGTGCAGGGCGCCCATGGTGGCTGGCCCCTGGTGCATGACGGCGAGTTCGACATGAGCGCGAGCGTGAAGGCTTACTTCGCGCTCAAGATGATCGGCGATTCCATCGATGCGCCGCACATGGTGCGGGCGCGCGAGGCGATCCGTTCGCGCGGCGGCGCGATTCATAGCAACGTCTTCACCCGCTTCACGCTTGCGATGTTCGGCGTCGTGACGTGGCGCGCGGTGCCGGTGCTGCCGGTCGAGATCGTGCTGTTGCCGTTCTGGTCGCCGTTCCATCTCAACAAGATCTCCTATTGGGCGCGCACCACCATGGTGCCGCTGATGGTGCTCGCGGCGCTCAAGCCGCGCGCGCGCAATCCAAAGGCCGTCGGCATCGACGAGCTATTCCTCCAGGATCCGCGGTCGATCGGCATGACCGCCAAGGCGCCGCACCAGAGCATGGCCTGGTTCGTGCTGTTCCGCTCGCTCGATGCCATCTTGCGTGTCATCGAGCCGCTGTTTCCCAAGAGCTTGCGCAAGCGCGCGATCGACGCTGCGCTCGCCTTCACGGAGGAACGGCTGAACGGCGAGGACGGCATGGGCGCGATCTATCCGCCGATGGCCAACATCGTCATGATGTACGACGCGCTCGGCAAGGACGAGAGCTATCCGCCCCGCGCGACCACGCGCCGGGGCATCGACAAGCTGCTCGTGATCAGGGACGACGAAGCCTATTGCCAGCCCTGCGTCTCGCCGATCTGGGACACGACGCTGACGGCCCATGCGCTGCTCGAGGCTGGCGGCACGCAAGCCGTACCGGCTGCGAAGCAGGGCCTCGACTGGCTGATTCCGAAGCAGGAGCTGGAGGTGAAGGGCGACTGGGCGGTGAAGCGGCCCGAGACGCGCCCCGGCGGCTGGGCCTTCCAGTACAACAACGCCCACTATCCCGATCTCGACGACACCGCCGTCGTGGTGATGTCGATGGACCGCATGCGGCGCGAGCACGGCACGGCCGGCTACGACGCCGCGATCGATCGTGGCCGGGAATGGATCGAGGGCATGCAGAGCGACGACGGCGGCTGGGCTGCCTTCGACGTGAACAACCTCGAATATTATTTGAACAACATACCGTTCTCCGACCATGGCGCGCTGCTCGATCCGCCGACCGAGGACGTCACCGCGCGCTGCATCTCGATGCTGGCCCAGCTGGGCGAGACCGAGAAGACCAGCAAGCACCTGGCCGATGGCGTCGCCTATCTCCGGCGGACCCAGCACCCGGAGGGCTCCTGGTATGGCCGCTGGGGCATGAATTTCATCTACGGAACCTGGTCGGTGCTGTGTGCGCTGAATGCGGCCGGCCTCGGTCACGCCGACCCGATGATTCGCAAGGCGGCCGACTGGCTGGTCTCGATCCAGAACAAGGACGGCGGCTGGGGCGAGGACGCCGTCAGCTACCGGCTCGACTACAAGGGTTGGGAGGCGGCGCCCTCGACCGCCTCGCAAACGGCATGGGCCTTGCTTGCCCTTATGGCGGCCGGTGAGGTCGATCATCCGGCCGTCGCCCGCGGGGTGGAGTACCTGATTGCAACACAGAACCAAAAAGGGCTGTGGGACGAGCAGCGCTACACGGCGACAGGCTTCCCCCGCGTATTCTATCTACGGTATCATGGTTACTCGAAGTTCTTCCCGCTGTGGGCGCTGGCGCGGTATCGGAACTTGCGGAACACCAACAGCAGGGTGGTAGGGGTCGGAATGTGACTTTGGGGACGGGGGACGGGGGCTCCGCGGGTAATGCAATAGACCTGCGGCCGATACTAATTGTGACCGGTCTGGTTCAGGAGGCCCGCATCGCGGCAGGGCCCGGGATGGCCGTTATTTGCTCTTCCAGCAGCCCGACGCAGCTGCGGGCGCTTCTGACGGTGGTGGATCCCGAGAGCATCCGGGGCGTGATCTCCTTCGGTGTGGCAGGCGGGCTCGATCCCACGCTCCGGTCGGGCGACGTCGTGGTCGCGACCGAGGTGCTCGCGGGCGACGCCCGCTGGGCCGCCGGCCTGTCGCTCAGCGACGACCTCATTGACAGGCTGACCTCCGGACGCCGCCGCGTCGTGCGTGGCAGTCTCGCCGGTGCCGAACAGGTGGTCACCGGCCGGTCGTGCAAGGCGGCGCTCCATTCCGAAACAGGCGCAGCCGCCGTCGACATGGAGAGCCATATCGCGGCTGCCTACGCCGCCGAGGCAGACCTGCCGTTCGCCGCGCTCCGGGTCATCAGCGACCCCGCCCACCGCGCCTTGCCGGCGCTGGCGCGCGAGGCGATCAAGCCGAATGGCCAGATCGACGTGGCGACGATCTTGCGCGGCGTCGTGCGCAATCCAGGGACGCTGCGCGCGCTGGTCTCCACCGGCATCGACTTCAACCGCGCACTGCGCTCCTTGCGCGTCAGCCGCGACTTCCTGATCGGCAGCGACGGGCCTGTTCCCGAGACGATTTGAGGGGTTTCGAACCGGATAAGCGAGACATACAAAAAGGCCCGATCGAAACGCGATCGGGCCTTTTGCTATCATCGATGTTCCGCCGCTTACGCCGCGGTCGAGGCCTTCTGCTCGGCAGCGAGCGCCTCGTCGCGGCGGATCTCGGAAAGCTTCTTCTGGACCTGCTCCGAGAAGATGTACTGCGCCGGGCGCTGCTTGGAGAGGTCGATCTCCGGCGCCATCGGACCCGAGGTCTTGACGCCGCGCATCGCGACCCAGGCCGCCTTGATCGGGTTCGTCAGCGCAGCGGTGGCCGCCGTCGGCTCGTAGCCGCAATGCGCCATACAGTCGGCGCACTTCTCATACTTGCCGGTGCCGTAGGTTTCCCAATCGGTGGTCTCCATCAGCTCCTTGAAGGTCTTGGCATAGCCTTCGCCGAGCAGATAGCAGGGCTTCTGCCAGCCGAAGATGTTGCGCGCGGGCATGCCCCAAGGCGTGCACTCGTATTCCTGGTTGCCGGCGAGGAAGTCCAGGAACAGGCCAGAATGCATGAAGTTCCACTTCTTGCCCTTGCCCATCGCGAAGACGTCGCGGAACAACTTCTTGGTCTTGGTGCGATTGAGGAAGTGCTCCTGGTCCGGCGCACGCTCATAGGCGTAGCCCGGCGACATCGAAACACCGACGCCGAGCTCGGTGGTGAAGTCCAGGAACTTTGCGATCTCTTCCGCCGGATGGCCATCGAAGATGGTGGCATTGACGTTGACCGTGAAGCCGCGCGCCTTCGCCGCCTTGATCGCGGACACGGCGCGGTCGAACACGCCCTTCTGCGACACTGCCTTGTCGTGGTGATCCTTCAAGCCGTCCAGATGCACCGAGAAGAACAGGTACGGGGAGGGCTCGAACAGGTCGAGCTTCTTCTCGAGCAGAAGCGCGTTGGTGCAGAGCGAGACGAATTTCTTGCGCGCCACGAGGCCGCGCACGATCTCGCCGATCTCCTTGTGGATGAGCGGCTCGCCGCCGGGAATCGCCACCATCGGCGCGCCGCACTCGTCGGCGGCGTCCCAACACTCCTGCGCCGTCATGCGGCGGTTGAGGATCGCGTCCGGGTAGTCGATCTTGCCGCAACCGACGCAGGCGAGGTTGCAGCGGAACAGCGGCTCCAGCATCAGCACGAGCGGATAGCGTTTGCGGCCAAGCAGTTTCTGCTTGAGCAAATAGCCGCCGATACGCATTTCCTTGAAGAAGGGTATTGCCATCACACGTTTCTTTCTGGGCTTGGAATTCAGGTAGGTCAGCTTGCGGCGAGTTCCGCCGGAAGCCGGAATTCGATGTTTTCCTCGCGACCCGGGAGCACCGAGACCGAGACCGGTCCGATCCGTCGCAGGGCTTCGATCACGTCATCCACGAGAACCTCAGGTGCCGAGGCGCCGGCTGTGATGCCGACGGTCTTGGCGTCTTTCAACCATTCCGGATTTAGCACGCTGCCATCGGCGACCAGATAACTCGCCACGCCGGCCTCAGTGCCGATTTCGCGGAGCCGGTTCGAGTTGGAACTGTTGGCAGCGCCCACCACCAAGATCACGTCGACCAGCTTACTCAAGTCCCTTACCGCAGATTGGCGGTTCTGTGTCGCATAGCAGATATCCCGGATGTCGGGGCCTTGAATATCTGTAAAACGGGCCTGGAGGGCCGCGATAATGTCCCTGGTGTCGTCCACCGAGAGCGTGGTCTGGGTGATGTAGGCCACCGGCCGATCCGCCGGCAGGGTCAGGGCCTTAACCTCCTCGACGCTCTGGACCAGCAAAACGGGGCCTGGAACCTGACCCATGGTTCCCTCGACCTCGGGATGGCCGGCATGGCCGATCAGTATCAGGGTACGGCCCTTGGAGATGTAGCGCTTCCCCTGATTGTGAACTTTCGTGACCAAGGGACAGGTCGCATTCAGCACAGGAAGGTCGCGCGCGGCAGCCTCTTCCTCGACGCTGCGGGCCACGCCATGGGCGCTGAAAACGGTCATCGATTTCGCCGGAACCTCGGACAGCTCCTCGACGAAGATTGCGCCCTTCTTCTTCAAGCTCTCGACGACGTATTTGTTGTGCACGATCTCGTGGCGCACATAGACGGGCGGGCCGTACTTCTCGAGCGCCCGCTCCACGATCTCGATGGCACGCACCACGCCGGCACAAAAGCCGCGCGGCTGCGCTAGATAAACTTCCATAGGACGCCCATTACGCAAGTTGCACCAAATCCGTTCAGTTGTCCCCGGCGGCCCCCGATACATGCCAATAGTGCAATATCCGCACCATTGGTTCCGCATCAGCGGTAGCAGCCCACCCGTCCGTTTGGCCCCAAGCGCATGGAGGCACATAGGCCTTGTGTCAAAAAAACGGGCGCGAGGAAAGGTGGATCGCGTGCTCAGTTCCATTAACGGTATTATGATGCTGCAAGGTTAAGGCAACGGTCTCACCCCTTCGTCACTTTACCGCCTCAACTGGCCGTCTATACCGCCCGCGCGACCATTGACTTCCGTCAATTCCTCGAACCTCCCGACGGGTCAAACCGCCCAAAACAGCGATAGGTTTCGCGGGGGAACTCCGATAAACAGCGGGCGTTTCCGGCAAGCTGTTTTAAAGCCAGAAAGAGAAGATGTGCTGCAAAGTATAGTCGTTGCGATCGTCCGAGCCTGCACCCGATTTGCCACCCTCGTCGTCGTCGCCGGGCTCCTGCTGGCGGTCGGCGCGGGCTACTACGCGGCGCGCCATTTCGCCATCAACACCGATATCAACTCGCTGATCGCGCAAAATCTCGACTGGCGGCAACGCGACCAGGCCTTCGACCGTGCCTTCGACCGTGACGCCACCATTCTGGCCGTCGTCGAGGCGGCAACGCCGGAGATGACGACGGCTGCGGCCGACTCGCTCTACGCCAAGCTGAGGGACGACAGGACCAATTTCGTGTCGATGCAGCAGCTCGGCACCGGCGAATTCTTCGAGAAGAACGGGCTGCTGTTCCTGCCGACCGAAGAGGTCGGCAAGATCACCGGCCAGTTCGAATCCGCGGCGCCCCTGATCGAGATCATGGCCGGCGATCCCTCGATCCGCGGTCTCACCGGCGCGCTGGAGACCGGGCTTGCCGGCGTCAAGCGGGGCCAGGTGAAGCTCGACAATACCGAACGTCCCTTCAACCTGATCGCGCAGACGGTCGAGACTGTCCTGGGCAAGGGCAACGCGATTTTCTCCTGGCGCGAGCTCGTCAGCGACAAGCCGCTTTCCGACTCGGACAAGCGCGCCTTCATCGAGTTCAAGCCGGTCCTCGACTACAACGCGCTCGAGCCTGGCAAGGGCGCAACGGATGCGATCCGCAAGGCCGCGGCCGATCTGGATTTCCCGACCAAATACCAGGCGCGGGTGCGCCTGACAGGTCCGGTCCCGATCGCAAACGAGGAATATGCCACGGTGCAGGAAGGCGCCGTCGTCAACGGCATCGGCACCGTCCTGGTGGTGTTGCTGATCCTGTGGCTCGCGCTGCATTCGGCGAAGATCATCTTCGCCGTGTTCGTCAACCTGTTCGTCGGGCTTGCGATCACGACGGCCGCGGGCCTGATGATGGTCGGCTCGCTCAACCTGCTGTCGATCGCCTTCGCCGTGCTGTTCGTCGGTCTCGGCGTCGATTTCGGCATTCAGTACAGCGTCCGTTATCGCTCGGAGCGCTACAAGGTCAATGATCTCACGTCTGCGCTTGTGCTGGGCGCCAAGCGCTCGGCGATCCCGCTGTCGCTGGCCGCGATGGCGACGGCAGCGGGCTTCCTCTGCTTCATGCCGACCGACTACAAGGGCATCTCCGAGCTCGGGCAGATCGCCGGCGTCGGCATGCTGGTGGCATTCCTCTCCTCGATCACCGTGCTGCCTGCGCTCTTGAAGCTGCTCAACCCGCCCGGCGAGAAGGAGCCGGTCGGCTACGCCTTCCTGGCGCCGCTCGATCACTTCCTGGAGAAGCACCGCGTGGTGATCGTGGGCGGCACGCTGCTGCTCGCCGTCGGCGGCCTGCCGCTGCTCTACTACATGAAGTTCGACTTCAACCCGATGAACCTGCGCAACCCCAGGGCGGAGTCGATCGCGACCTTCCTTGACCTGCGCAAGGATCCGAACACCGGCGCCAACGCCATCAACGTGCTGACCAATTCGGAAGAGCAGGCGAGGCAGATCGAGGCGAGGCTCGAGAAGCTGCCGGAGGTGCTGCGGGTGATGTCCCTCGACAGCTTCGTGCCATCGGATCAGGCACCGAAGCTGAAGCTGATTGCGCAGGGTGCCAAGGTGATCAACCCCGCGCTCAACCCGGACCAGGTCGACGCTGCGCCTTCCGACCAGGAAAACGTCGACGCGCTGAAATCGTCGGTCGAGGCCTTGCGCAGGACTGCAGGCAACGACAAGGGACCCGGCGCTACCGCCTCGCGGCGGCTTGCGGATGGGCTCGAGAAGCTCGCGAACGCGGACGAGGCGACCCGCAACAAGGCGCAGGAGGTCTTCATCACGCCGATGAAGATCGTGTTCGATCAGCTCAGGAACGCGATGCAGGCCGAGCCGGTCACGCTGAAGTCGCTGCCGCCTGATCTGGTCAATGCCTGGAAGAGCAAGGACGGCGTGATCCGCGTCGAGGCGCTGCCGCGCGGCGATCCCAACGACAACGACACCTTGCGCAAGTTCGCCGCGGCCGTGCTCGCGGCCGAGCCGGCCGCGATCGGCGGTCCGGTCTCGATCCTGAAATCGGGCGATACCGTCGTGCGCGCCTTCATCATGGCCGGCATCTATGCGCTGGTCGTGATCAGCCTGCTGTTGTGGGTCACGTTGCGGCGATTCACCGATGTGCTGATGACCTTGGTGCCGCTCCTGGTTGCGGGCGCAGTGACGCTCGAGATCTGCGTGTTGATCGGGTTGCCGCTCAACTTCGCCAATATCGTCGCCTTCCCGTTGCTGCTCGGCGTGGGCGTCGCCTTCAAGATCTACTATGTCGTTGCCTGGCGCTCCGGCAGGACAAATCTGCTGCAGACCAGCCTGACGCGGGCGATCTTTTTCAGCGCGCTGACGACGGCCACGGCGTTCGGCAGCCTGTGGCTGTCGAGCCATCCCGGCACGTCCAGCATGGGCAAGCTGCTCGCGCTGTCGCTGGTGACCACGCTCGCCGCCGTGCTGCTGTTTCAGCCGGCCCTAATGGGCAAACCCCGCAATCTCAGGGAGTAGGCAGATGTCGCCGACGGGATCGGCGGCACCCTTCTGGGCGGGTTTTGCGCTCGCGGCGGCGCTCTTTGGAGCGGCGGGCGCTGCGGTCGCGGCCGTCTTGGGCGCCGCGCCGGTGGTCTTCGGTGAGCCCTTGGCCATGCTGTTGGCGGGGCTCGACGGAATCGGCGGTCCGACTCGGGTCCAGGTCTCGCCGCCGCAGAGAAAGCCGAGCACGCAGCCCTTGATTTCGAGCTGGTCCGTTCCAGCGGGTGTAATGGTCGACGCGTAAAGCTGGCCGTCCTTGGCGTTGTAGACTTGGCCCTCCCACTGGTCGGCACCGGCCTTCTTCTTCATGTCGATCAGAATCGTCATGCCCAGGGTCGGCCTGTTCTTTTTCGAGACATCCGGGTTGTTCTCGTCGCGGCCGCCGGGGGTCTTTTCCCAGGACACCGCGCCCCACATGCTGCCATTGCATTGCGCCACGCGGATGTTGGCGACGCCGTCGGCGACCCGCCAATCGCCGGTGGGATCGGCGGCGAGCGCCGGCGTCAGGCAGGTGTAACCGCAAGCCAGTATTATTCCGGAGTAAAGGGCCAAACGCATGAAAGTTCCTTGGCAGTGCAACATGACCTAAAGCTGTGCTTGCGAAGATGGTCCGAAAAAGGGCAAAAGGCCGCAACGACCGTTTTCTGTTGACGACACAGCCATCAACCGAAGTATGTAGCGGATGCACACTCCAAATCCAAACATGGCTCAGCTCTTTGCTGACCGCGAGGCGCAACGCAGCTCCCTGCATACGCGTCACCTGAACGAGCAGTTCGTTCGGGTGCTCAAGACCATCGGTTACGATGTCGGCTTTCAGAAGGGGCAGGGACAGTACCTCTACGACCGCGATGGCGCGCGCTATCTCGACCTGCTGTCCGGCTTTGGTGTGTTCGCGATCGGCCGCAACCATCCGGTGATGCGCGAGGCGCTGAAGAGCGTTCTCGATGCCGATCTGCCCAATCTCGTTCAGTTCGACGTCTCGACGCTCGCCGGCGTGCTCGCCGAGCGGCTGCTCAAATACGTGCCCTATCTCGACAAGGCGTTCTTTGCCAATTCGGGCGCGGAGAGTGTCGAAGCCGCGATCAAGTTCGCGCGTGGTGCCACGGGGCGCCCGGGCATCGTCTATTGCGCTCACGCCTATCACGGCCTGACCTACGGCGCGCTGTCGCTGACGGGGGACTCGAATTTCCGCAGCGGCTTCGAGCCGCTCCTGCCCGGCTGCACTTCGGTTCCGTTCAACGATCTCGCTGCGTTGGAAAAGGCACTGTCCTCGCGCGAGGTCGCAGGCTTCATCGTCGAGCCGATCCAGGGCAAGGGCGTCAACATGCCCACCGACGAGTTCCTGCCGGGCGCGGCTGCGCTCTGCAAGAAATACGGCACGCTGTTCATCGCCGATGAGATCCAGACCGGCATGGGCCGCACCGGCCGCTTCCTTGCGGTGGAACACTGGAACGTCGAGCCCGACATGGTGCTGCTGTCGAAGTCGCTCTCGGGCGGCCACGTGCCGGTCGGCGCGGTGCTGACGCGGAAAAGCATCTTCGACAAGATCTTCAACCAGATGGACCGTGCGGTGGTGCACGGCTCGACCTTCTCCAAGAACGATCTCGCGATGGCCGCCGGCATCGCCACGCTGGACGTGATGGAATCCGAAAAGCTGATCGAGGCTGCCGCCAAGCGCGGTGCCGAGCTGCGCCTCGCGCTGACGCGCATGGTTCCCGGCTACGAGCTGATGAAGGAAGTGCGCGGCAAGGGTCTGATGATCGGCGTCGAGTTCGGCCCGCCGAAATCGCTGCGGCTCCGCGCCTCCTGGAACGTGCTGGAGACTGCCAACAAGGGCCTGTTCTGTCAGCTCATCACCGTGCCACTGTTCAAGGATCACAAGATCCTGACGCAAGTCGCCGGCCACGGCAGCCACACCATCAAGCTTCTGCCGCCGCTCACCATCACCGAAGAAGACTGCAACTGGATCGAGAAGGCGTTCGACGACGTCATCGCCGGCAGCCACAAGGTCCCCGGCGCGATCTGGTCGCTCGGCAAGACGCTGGTAGACAACGCGGTGAGAAGGTCGGCGTAGGCAGGCGGCTTCCAATCAAGTGACATAGCCATGTCCTTGCATTCGGCTCTTCGTTCAAAGCAGCGTCGGGCCCTGACGGCCTATCTCTGTCTGTGCGCCGTCGCGCTATTGGGTGGATCGCTCGCGCCAAGGGGCGCCGCAGCGCAGACAAGCCAAGCCGTCAACAAGGATGCTGATAATCTGATGGTTGTCATCAGGGAGACGCCCGGTGCCAACAAGCAGGACGAGGCGTTGGAGCCGTTCGGCAAACTGCGTGCCCGACTGGCCGATGGCAAGGAGGTCGAATTTGAATTGGCGGCGTTCAAATTGCTGGGTGACACGCATTTGCGGTTCGTCTTTGACGGATCGATTTCCATGCTGAATGCGACACCACAGGATCTCGCTCGACTGCACCTGAATCCAGCGCAAGCGCTTCGCCTTGCGGTAGGCAACGTCAAGCGGGTTTATGGTGATCCCGTCGCAACGCCCTGGACCGGTGGATTGATGCAGGTCCGTGGAAAATCTCCCGACCTCAACAGCAGCTATTTCCTCGACCAGGATTTCTGGCGAGGTCTTCTTCGCGACCATCCCGAAGGCATCTTGGTCGCCGTCCCAAAGCGCGGTGGACTGTTGTTCGCACCCGTGGGCGACAGCAAAGCGGTGGATGGATTGCGTAAGGGTGTTTCGTATCTCTATTCAAGCAGTGGACAGATGCGCGTGTCGTCAGCCTTGTATTTGTTCAAGGATGACCACTGGACGGTCTTTCAGCCGCCGCAGGCCCAATGAGATCGCGCTGGCGGCATGCAGGCTTGATCTGAATTTTCTTGGACGCGGTGGATGACGGCCGTCCACCGGTTATGCTGCCTTCGGCTTGTTCACCGTCTCGATGCGATCGAGAACCTTGCCTAGATCGCGCTTGGCGATCTGGATGTCGTAGTCGTTCTGAAGATTGAGCCAAAGCTGCGCCGTGGTGCCGAGCGCCTTGGCGAGCCGAAGGGCGGTGTCCGCGGTAACGCCTGTCTGCTCGCCTGCAATGCGCTCAATTCGCGTGCGAGGCAGGCCGCATGCCTTGGCAAGCGCGCCGGCGGACATGTTCAAGGGAACGAGGAATTCCTCCCGTAGCACTTCACCAGGATGCAGGGGTTTGAGCTTCTTGGCCATCGTCGTTCTCCTAGTGATAGTCCACAATCTCGACCTCGGCGGACCCTTCCAGCGTCCAGATGAAGCATATTCGAAACTGGTCGTTGATCCTGATGGAGTGTTGTCCTTTACGGTCGCCCATGAGCGCCTCGAGGCGGTTGCCCGGAGGCGACCTCAAGTCACCTAGATTGTCGGCGGCATGGAGATAGCGCAATTTCCGGCGCGCAACCTTGATCAAGTCGGCAGGAAAGCCCTTGGGATTCTCGCCGTTGAAGACGGCCTCGGTCGTCCTGTCCCGGAAATTTCTAATCACATGGTGAATGTATCATCAAATGATACATAGATCAAGATGACATATTGCGGACGGTTGGCTACCCCTCCACATTCGCCTTCATCGCCGTCTCGAACTTGTCGACGAATTCGGCGAGCTCGTCGGCGCCGATGTCGCTGACGGCCCAGAAGTTAAGGCCGCGATCGCCCCAGCGGCGGCAGTTGAAGCCCTGCATGGTCTGGGTTTTCGGCGGGCGGTGCTCGGCGCTTGCGGTCTGCGACACGAACAGGTTGATGATGTGCTGGCGGCGCCGGTAGACCACCGCGCCGATCGCGCGGGCGTCGATATAATCGAGCCGGCCGCCGACCAGCGTAAAGCCCTGCGCGGTGAGGTCGATCACGGGCGGGGCGACGTCGAGCTTGCCGTTGAACCACGGTTTTACCGTGTGCTGGTCGGTGGAGACGACGTCGGTCAGATGACCGGCCTGAAGCGAGCGCAGATGCGCGGAGACGACTTCGGACAGGATGCGCTGCTGGTCGTCCTGGCGCAGCACGATGGCAACGAGGCCGGTGGCGGCGAGCGCCGACACCGCCGAGCCCATCGCAAAGCCGCGCAGCACCGCGCGGCGGCTCTGCAGGCGCGGCTGCGGCAGCGAGGCCTCGATGCGGGCACGCAAGCTTGCCGGCGCGGTGTAACGCAAATCGGTATCGGCGAGCACGCGCTTCATCTCGCGCTGCGCGGCGAGCTCGGCTGCACAAGCCGGGCAGGTCGCGATGTGTGCCTCGACCTCGCTGGTATGACCGGCGTCGAGCTCGCCGTCGATCAGTGCGTGAAGCAGAAGCTTTGCCTCGTCGCAGGTCATTTCGGTTGCTCCTCTTCCGCCATCCAGGCTGCGCGCAGCATGGCGCGGGCCCGGGCAAGGCGGGACATCACTGTGCCGATCGGCGCGCCGACAGCGTCTGCGATTTCGCGATAGGACAGGTTGTTGATCTCCCGCAGCACAAAGGTCTCCCTGAATGGCTCGGCCAGAGCCTCGATGAGTTTTCTGATCGCCGTCGCATCGCGCGTTCGCAGCATGTCAGCTTCGGGATTTGCTTCGGTCTCGCGCCAGATCGGCGGCTGCTCGGCCGCTTCGGGAATATCCTCGATCGCCGCGGGCGAATGCGCCCGACGCGCATATTCGGCATTGCAGACGTTACGCAGGATCGCGAATAGCCACGGCTTCATCGCCGGGCCGCGATAGCTGTCGAAATGTTTTAGCGCGCGCAGGTAGCACTCCTGCACGGCATCCTCCGCATCCGAGGCGTCACGCAGCAGATAGCGCGCGAGCGTGTAGACGTCGTCCAGATGCGGCAGCGCCGCTTCACGGAAGCGACGCGCCTTGTCGGGATCATCGCTGGTGGAGGACATCGCCGCTCGCTTTGCCTTATCGCCGGTGCCGGCTTTCGACGTGCGTGCCCGGCCAGCGTCAACCCACTGGCCGGGCAGGATGGTGATGCCTTGGTTTGAGCCGTTACTCAACCTTGATCAACCCCGTCATGTGCGGATGCAGCGAACAAAAATATTTGTAATCGCCGGCCGCCGTGAAGGTGAACGAGAACTTGTCCTCGGTGTCGAGTGTCTTCGACCTGAACTTGCCGGCCGAGACGATGGTGTGAGGGATATCGTCCCGATTGGTCCAGGTGATCGTGGTGCCGGTCTTCACTGTGAGCTCGGCCGGCTGGAAGGTGAAATTGTCGATATGCACCTCCACGTCGTCGGCGCGGGCAGTGGTGATGGGCAGCAGCACGGCCGCGGCCACGGCGAGACCGAAGTCGCGGCGATTGAGAGTCTTCATGGTCAGCTTCCGTTCAACCCTGGAGCGGCGTGTCGATGATCGCAAGCGGCTGGTTGCCTTGCTTGAAGTTGACGCTGGCGACCCCGAGCATGGAGCGGAGCTTTGCGTCCTCGACTTTCATCGGGCCGGGTGAGGGGGCAGCTCCGGGCGCGGGCTGCGGGAAGGCGGTGGAGCGCGCGGTGTGGAAGGTGACGTTGCCCTCCACCTTCTGCATCACCTGGTGGATGTGGCCGTTGAGCACGGTGACCGAGCCGAAGCCTTTGACGTATTCAAGCGCGCGCGCGCCGTCCTCGGTGCCCCAGCCCCATTGCGGATAGACGGTCCAGAGCGGGATGTGGGCGAACAGCACCACCGGGGTGGATTTCGATTTGCCGCGCAGATCATCCTCCAGCCATGCGAGCTGCTCGGCGCCGAGATTGCCGAGTCCACCGGCCTTGAGATCGACGACGTTGACGAGGCCGACGAAATGCACACCGCCGGCATCGAACGAATACCAGCCCTGGCCCTTGGTGCCGCGGCCGTAGCGGTCGCGATAGAACTTCACCTCCTCGTCGAGGAAATCATGTTCGCCCGGCACGTAGTGCACGTCGAGCTTGGTCTGCGAGATGATGCGCTCGGCATTGTCGAACTCGGCGGCCTTCGACAGGTGGGTGATGTCGCCGGTGTGGATCATGAAGGACGGCTTGGCCGGCATCGCGTTGATCTTGTTGACCGCCTCCTCCAGCGTGCCGAGCGCGTTGGGATTGGCCGGCTTGTCGAAGCCGACATGGCTGTCGCTGATCTGGAGGAAAGTCATGCCGGGCGCTTCGGCCGCCTGCACGGAATCGACGATGCCGAGCGAGCGCGGCACGCCACCCGTGATGGTCCAGAGCACCCCGGTGCCGGCCCAGGTCATGCATTCGAGCACCTTGCGGCGGTTGACGCCGTCGTCCCCGTGGTCGTGTCCGCTCATCACGCCTCTCCTTGCGCCCGGAATTGGGCTTCGGAGGAGGTGATCGGGGGAGCGGCTGGTTTATTCCGGGAAGTGATGACGATTTCGTGAGGGAGTGGCGCAAGTCCAGCGGCCTCAGATCTGCCGCTTAAGGGCTAAGCCACGCAAATGCGCGGCGCAGAAATGCCGATGCATCCGTCTCGACCGGTGTTCCGTGGGCCATCAGTACCTTTTCTGCAGGCCACGCGAGAACGCGCGTGAGAGCTTCTCGCGCCACGCGTCGGTTGGCAAACGCAATCCGGAACTTGTGCGGCACCGACGGTTCGGGCCCAACCATGCGATCCAGCTTCGCAACGGTTGCCCGCCACCCCGACAGCAGATGAGACGGAATTTGCTGGAGGAGATCTGTGAAGAGCACCGTCCTGCTGCTGGCATGAAAGAACACCACTTCCGTCGTGATTAGGTTGCCACGCACCGCGACTTGGTCGATCACCTCGGCCCAATCGGGGGCCGGTGTATCTTCGACGTCGGCATCGAAGCTGATATCGATGCGCTTCTTGCGCAGGCCGGGAGGCGCGTGGAGCTTGGCTCCCGGGTAGGCCCGCTTCCACTCAGGCAGGAAGAGGTGATGAAGTGAGTTGGGCGCGACGATGTGGCGGACTTCGCCGACGGTATCGACTGCTTCTCGCAGAGCCTCGGTGATTTTCGTGGGCGACCAGACAAACAGATTTCCGTCCGGTAACCTGATGACAGCCATTCGGGTAGGATAGTGAAATCCAGCGACCGCGACGTTGGGCCCATCTGCGATCCAGATGTCGCGGCCGAACTCCTGCAGCATCGTCAAAGCTACCTCGCATCTTCCAAAATCATCATTGCCCCTTTCTCGGCGATCATCGCGGTCGGCGTATTGGTGTTGCCCGACGTGATCGTCGGCATGATCGAGGCGTCGATGATGCGGAGGCCACTGAGGCCGTAGAAGCGCAGGCGCTCGTCGACGACCGCCATCGGATCGTTGGCCGCGCCCATCTTCGCCGTGCCGACGGGATGGAAGATGGTGGTGCCGATATCGCCGGCGGCTTTGGCGAGCGAGGCGTCGTCGTCGCCGACGGAGGGGCCGGGCAGGTATTCGCTGGGGCGATACTTTGCCAGCGCCTTCTGCTGCATCAGGCGGCGCGTGGTGCGGATGGCGTCGGCGGCGACCTGGCGGTCGTCGGCGGTCGAGAGGTAATTCGGCGCGATGATCGGCTTCTCGTCCGGCGTCGCGGCGCGTAAGCGCACGTTGCCGCGCGAGGTCGGCTGGAGATTGCAGGCGCTCACCGTGATCGCGGGGAAGCGATGCAGAGGATCGCCGAACTTGTCGAGCGAGAGCGGCTGCACGTGGAACTGGATGTTGGCGCGCGCGCGCGTCGCGTCGGAGCGGGTGAAGATGCCAAGCTGAGACGGCGCCATGGTGAGGGGACCTCGGCGGCGGAAGGCATAATCGAGCCCCATGAGGCCGCGGCGGAACAGATTGTAGTAGGTCTCGTTCAGTGTGCGTACGCCCTCGACCTTGTAGATCGCGCGTTGTTGCAGATGGTCCTGCAAATTGCGTCCCACGCCGGGCCGGTCCATCACGATGTCGATGCCGAGCGGCGTGAGCCAGTCGGCAGGTCCGATGCCGGTGCGATGCAGGACCTGGATCGAGCCGATCGCGCCCGCCGAGAGGATCACCTCGCGCTTGGCGCGCGCCTCGATGGTCTCGCCGTTCTGGATGAAGCGCACGCCGACGGCGCGGCCATGCTCGATGATGAGGCGGTCCACCAGCACGTGCTTCTCGAGCCGCAGATTGGGACGCTTCAGCGCGGGCTTGAGGAAGCCGCGCGCCGAGGACCAGCGGCGGCCGCGCTTCTGGTTGACGTGGAAATAGCTCGTGCCCTCGTTGTCACCGGTGTTGAAATCCGGGATGCGCTTGATGCCCATCTCCTCTGCGGCATCGCCCACGGCGTCAAGAATAGTCCAGGAGAGCCGCGGCGCCTCGATGCGCCAGCCGCCACCGACGCCGTGATGCTCGCTTTCGCCCAGGAAATGATCCTCCAGCCGCCTGAACAGCGGCCGCACATCATCATAGCCCCAGCCGGCGAGCCCGAGCTGGCGCCAATGGTCGTAGTCGGCGGCTTGTCCCCGCATCGAGATCATGGCGTTGATCGCCGAGCAGCCGCCGATCACCTTGCCGCGGGGGTAAGCGAGCGCGCGGCCGTTCAGTCGCGGCTCGGCCTCGGTCTTGAACATCCAGTCCGAGCGCGGGTTGCCGATGGCAAAGAGATAACCGACGGGGATGTGAAACCAGATCCAGTTGTCGTCGCCGCCGGCCTCGAGAATGAGGACGCGGTTGTTCGGATCAGCCGAGAGCCGGTTGGCGACGATGCAGCCCGCCGTGCCGGCCCCGACGACGATGTAATCGAACTCACCCTCAAGCCGTCTCGGCATTCTGCTTCCGCCCGCTCGTCCTATTTAGTCGGACGTGGATGGCCAAGACAAGCCAGCGGCCAGCCATGACGGCGAGGCAGGGCTACCTCGACTAGGTAGACGGCAGCTTGCATGGTAGACAATGCTGTATTCCCAACTGAAGGCTTGAGATCCTCCATGCCCATCGTGAACCGTGTCGCCGATCTTCAACCTGACATCCAGGCCTGGCGGCGGGACATCCATCAGCACCCGGAGCTGCTCTATGACGTTCACCGCACCGCAGCATTCGTCGCGGACCGTCTGCGCGAGTTCGGTTGCGATGAGGTCGTGACCGGCATGGGCCAGACCGGCGTGGTCGGGCTGATCAAGGGCAAGAAGCCGGCCGGCGAGGGCATCAAGACCATCGGCCTGCGCGCTGACATGGACGCGCTGCCGATCGAGGAACAGACCAACCTGCCTTACGCTTCGAAGAATCCGGGCAAGATGCACGCCTGCGGCCATGACGGTCACACCGCGATGCTGTTAGGGGCGGCCCGCTATCTCGCCGAGACCCGCAATTTCGCCGGCGATGCCGTCGTGATTTTCCAGCCGGCCGAGGAGGGTGGCGCCGGCGGCGCGGCCATGGTCAAGGACGGGCTGATGGAGCGTTTTTCCATCGACCAGGTCTACGGCATGCATAACGGCCCCGGCATTCCGATCGGCTCGTTCGCGATCCGGCAGGGGCCGATCATGGCGGCGACCGACGAGGTCGACATCAAAATCGAGGGTGTCGGCGGCCACGCCGCGCGTCCGCACAAATGCGTCGATTCCGTTCTGGTCGGCGCGCAGCTGATCACGGCGCTGCAGTCGATCGTCGCGCGTAGCATCGATCCCCTGGATTCGGCCGTGATCTCGATCTGCGAATTCCACGCCGGCAACGCCCGCAACGTCATTCCGCAGACCGCGGAGCTGAAGGGGACGATTCGCACGCTGACGCCGGAGGTGCGGGCCCTTGTCGAGAAGCGCGTGCGCGAGGTGGTGGCGGGCGTGGCGCAGATCACCGGCGCGAAAATCGATCTGCACTACAAGAGGAATTATCCTGTGGTGAACAATCATGCCGCGCAGACCGAGATCGCGCGGACAGTGGCCAAACAGGTCGCGGGCGATGCCAATGTGCACGAGATGCCGCCGCTTATGGGCGGCGAGGATTTTGCCTATATGTTGGAAGCGCGCCCCGGCGCCTTCATCTTCTGCGGCAATGGCGACAGCGCGGGTCTGCATCACCCCGCATATAATTTCAACGACGAGGCGATCGTCTACGGTACGTCCTATTGGATCAAGCTGGTGGAGAACTCTCTGGCGGCTTCGTAAGCACGCAAACCTGAGCCAAAATGAAAAGGGCCGCGCGATGCACGGGCCCTTTGTCGTTGAGTGGCGTAGAGCTCAGAACACGCGCGAGAACACGTAATAGAGCACGCCGGAGATGATCATCGCGGCCGGCAGCGTCAGCACCCAGGCCATCGCGATGTTGCGGATCGTCGCCCATTGCAGACCGGAGCCGTTCGCCGCCATGGTTCCGGCGATGCCTGACGACAGCACATGCGTGGTCGAGACCGGCAGGCCGTAGACGTCGGCGGCGGCAATGGTGGCGGCTGCGGTGATCTCGGCGCAGGCACCTTGCGCGTAGGTGAGGTGCGTCTTGCCGATCTTCTCGCCGACGGTGACGACGATGCGCTTCCAGCCGACCATGGTGCCGAGGCCAAGCGCGATGGCGACCGCGATCTTCACCCAACCGGGGATGAACTTCGTGGCGTTGTCGAGCGAGCCCTTATAGGCGGTGAGCACGGCGACGTCGTTGGCGCTGAGCTCGGCCTCCTTGTCCTTCATCAGGAAGCGGATCGCTTCGGAGACGAGGTACATGTCGTTGCGGGTGTTGCCGACGACTTCCGCCGGCACCTTCGCCAGCGAGCCGTAGGTGGTGACCTGCTTGGCGATGTCGCGCACCAGCACGGCGAGCGACGGGAATGTGCCGCCGTTGACCTCGTGTTGAGCGACGTAGTTGGTCACCGCGGGACGCGGGTTGCCGATGACGTTGTAACCGGCGGCCTTGGCCTCGATCACCTTGCTTGCGGCCTCCGAGTTCGCGACGAACTGCTCGATCTGGCTCGCCGGCAGGGCGCGGTTGAGCGCATAGGCCGTCGGCACGGTGCCGATCAGGATCAGCATGATCAGGCCCATGCCCTTCTGGCCGTCATTGGAGCCATGGAAGAAGCTCACCAGCGTGCAGGTGAGGATCAGGATGCCGCGGATCCACCACGGCGGCGGCTGGTCGCCCTTCGGCTCGCCGAACAGAGCGGGCGTGGCGCGCAGCAGCACGGCGCGCAGGATGAACAGCAGGCCGGCGGCGAGCACGAAGCCGAACAGCGGCGACAGCAGCAGTGCCTTGCCGATATTGGTGGCCTGGGTCCAGTCGACGCCCGAGGTGCCGCTGCGGCCGTGCAGGACCGCATTCATGATGCCGACGCCCATGATCGAGCCGATCAGCGTATGCGAGCTCGACGCCGGCAGGCCGAAATACCAGGTGCCGACGTTCCAGATGATCGCTGCGATCAGAAGTGCAAACACCATGGCGAAGCCGGCGCTGGAGCCGACCTGGAGGATCAACTCCACCGGCAGCAGCGAGACGATGCCGAATGCGACTGCGCCCGATGACAGCAGCACGCCGAACAGGTTGAACAGGCCGGACCAGACCACGGCGATATGGGCGGGCAGCGAGCGGGTGTAGATGACGGTTGCGACCGCATTGGCAGTGTCATGGAAGCCGTTCACGAACTCGAAGCCGAGCGCAATCAGCAGCGCGACGAACAGCATGAGGAAGGGCGCAATGCTCTTGACCTGCGTGCCGGTCGCATCGACGTCGACCCAAATGCTGTAGGCGACGAAGAGCAGCGCCGCGGCGATGATCCCCATGTAGATAATGCCGGTCAGCGGATGAAAACCGCGGTCGAGGTCTGGCCCTTTCCGCAACGCTGGCTCGATGGAGCCGGGTAAAGCAAGGTCACTCATTAAAAACTCTCCTGTCCCTGTGCTCCGATTTTGCGCGCGGCATGTGACAGGCAGTTGAAATGACGGTGCTTCTCCACCGGTATCTGCTGCGGCGCAGCGTGTGTTATATCACGCCGCCCGTGCTGATTTTTCCCGGAATCCGGCTGCGATCTTCAGATCATCCACAAAGCGCTGATATTCCAGCTCTTTTGCCTTGGGGTCAGGCAGCCGCAGCAGATAGGACGGATGCACGGTCACCAGTGCCTTGCGGCCGTCGGGCAGATCGATCAGCCGGCCACGGTTCTTGCCGATCGGCGTGATCTTGCCGAACACGCATTGCGCGGCGGTCGCCCCCATCGCCACGACGAGGCTGGGCCGAAGGGCCGCCAGTTCTCGCTCATACCATTGCCGGCAGGCACGGATCTCCGGTGTGTTCGGCTTCTGGTGCAGGCGGATTTTTCCGCGCGGCACGAATTTGAAGTGTTTCACGGCGTTGGTGACATAGACCTTCCTGCGGTCGACGCCGGCCTCTTCCAGCGCGCGGTCGAGCATCATGCCTGCAGGGCCTACGAAGGGATGACCGGCGATGTCTTCCTTGTCGCCGGGCTGTTCGCCGACCAGCATGATGGTGGCAGACTTCGGGCCTTCGCCGAACACGGTCTGCGTTGCATCCTTGTAGAGAGGGCAGGCGCGGCAGTGGGCGGCTTCCTCGCGCAGCGTTTCGAGATCATCGGCGGCGGGTTTGCGTGGCATGGGTGCCTCCGGGCGCGGGGTGAT
The DNA here is from genome assembly GCF_059803475.1 of Bradyrhizobium sp. UFLA05-89. Taxonomy (NCBI): domain Bacteria; kingdom Pseudomonadati; phylum Pseudomonadota; class Alphaproteobacteria; order Hyphomicrobiales; family Nitrobacteraceae; genus Bradyrhizobium; species Bradyrhizobium sp. UFLA05-89. The sequence continues at coordinate 59,820 of NZ_JBANBA010000050.1, forward strand.
CCGTCCGCCGGTCCAGCGTTCGGCATCGGCGAGCAGAGGTTCAAGTATCGAGGCTTCCGCGAGGTTCCTCCCGCGCGGTTTGGGCGCTTCCGGTGCGATCGGCCGGTCCGGCTGGAAGTGGCGGCGCCAAGTCTCCTCCAATCGGTTTGCTGCAGGCATCTCCGTCTGGCTGATCCCCGGCGTGAACGAGATCACGTGGCCGTCCCAGTGGGCGCAGATGTCGGGCGTGAGGATCGACCAGGGCATGTCGGCATAACGGCGCGCGAAGAAAGATGCGGCGAATTCGACGATGTGATGCTCCGGCACGAACCAGGCGGCATAATGCGCCTTCTGCTCGCGTCCGATTTCGCGGAAACGGACGACATCGCGCATCCGCTGCACGTCGCGATGCACGCTATTCGCCATCGCCATGGCCAGCGCCACATCGGGATCGGTCATCGTTGCCAATAGGTCGTGATCGGCCTTCAACCGCCACAGCAGTCGATAGAGCAGCGCAAAGCGTTCGCCGTCGCGATTGAGGATCGCGACGCGTGCAATCTCGATGAAATTGGCCGGCACGTTGAAGGTGTTTTCGATCTCGATCGGCGGAAGGCTCGGCGCCTCGGACAGGCCGGGCGGAATCTGATCCTTGGTTTGGCCTGGCCCGCCCCACGTCACGTCCGCGGGGGCGATGTGATGCAATGCCAGCGCGCGTGCGGCTTTGCGCCAGCCGTCGAAATCAGTCTCGCTATCGAGGGTGATGAGGTACATGGCACTTGAATCCTCTTGATTCCACTCATGAATTTGCGGGTGCGCCAATTCGATTGACTCCGGTGGCGCTGTTAGCTTTATATTAGAACATATCATGAACAAATGAGCCAGCCGATCGTTTGTCTTTCTGACGATCCTGGCGACCATCTCTGAAGG
>NZ_JBANBA010000051.1:0-60052 GCF_059803475.1 Bradyrhizobium sp. UFLA05-89
AGGGCACGTTGCGCGGATCCCCTCCCGTTCCCGAAGATGATGTCACCACACTCCAGACAGCCTTCTATCTGGTCGGCAAGAAGAGTCTCGACAACGATATGATTGCGGGCTTCACGCACGCCATCACGACCGCTCGCAGGGACCTTCTGGCCGAATTGCCGATCCTGGCGCAGTTCAAGGCACCTGATACCGACGCCGGCGCCTTTCTTCCCGTCCATGCGGGAGCGGCGGAGTTTTACAATGGCAGTCAGTTATCCTTCCTGGACAAGTGGAGCAACGCCATCTTCTTGGCACCGATGGCGCTTGGCGCGCTGATCACGGTGCTCGCGGCAGCCTGGCGGTTTCTCCGATCCGGCGAGCTGAAGCCGAGGGAGCCGGCGCTCGATACGCTCTATGCGTTGGGGCAACGGATAAGGCACGCCGGAAACGCCTCGGAATTGCTGGAGATCGAAAATCAGATCGACGACGTCTTGCGCGCGCAACGCGCCACGGCGGACGACGAAGAACAAGCCCTGGATGCTGCAACACTCAATGTTGCAGCCCATCGTCTCGAGAATCTGATTCATGATCGCAGGACGGCGCTCGTTGCCGCCGGTTCGGACGCGGCGCACAAGGCAATGCCGTGACGAATCCGTATTCGAGGGGCGGGCTTGCCGGGTCGTCCGTCGTCAGGCAGCTATACCGTGAGCTATTGCCCAGCTCGTGAGTATATGATCGAATGCCTCGATGGACGCAACCAGGCCCGACCTGATCATCTTCGACTGCGATGGTGTGCTCGTCGACAGCGAGCTCTTGAGCTGCCGCTGTCTCTCCGAGGTGCTGTCCGAATTCGGGATCGCGCTCAGCGAGCAGCAGGCGCTCGAGCTGTTCCTGGGGCGTAGCACCAAGGCGATCGAGCAGCATTATCGCGATCTCGGACAAGTCGTGCCGGATGGCTTCCTGCCTCGCTTCAAGTCGAGGGTGCTGACCACCTTCGCAGGTGCATTGCAGCCGATCCCCGGGATCGGCGCGGTGGTATCGGAGTTGAACAGGCCGTTTTGCGTCGCTTCGTCGAGCGACATCGATCGCGTGTCGCTTTCGCTCGACGTCACCGGCCTCAAGCCGCATTTCGGCGACCGGCTCTACACGGCGCAAATGGTCAGATACGGCAAGCCGGCGCCCGACCTGTTCCTTTACGCCGCAGAGAAGATGCGTGCCGATCCGGCGCGCACGCTGGTGATCGAGGACAGCGTCAGCGGCGTGCAGGCGGCCAAGGCCGCCGGCATGATGGTCTGGGGATTTGTCGGCGGCAGCCATTATCGCGCCCGCGACGGCCGCGCTATATTGACCGCTGCCGGGGCCGATCGGGTCTTCGCGCAGATGGGCGATTTCTGGAAGGACGCGTGACGCCGGCCATGGCGATGGAGAACGAAAAATCCAGGCTCGACGATGCCGCGCGCGCCGGCTGGCTCTACTTCATTGCCGGTCACACGCAGGACGAGATCGCCAAAATGCTCCAGGTTTCGCGCGCCTCGGCGCAGCGACTGGTTTCGCTGTGCCTTGCCGAACGCCTGATCACCTTTCGCCTCGAGCATCCCATTGCCGCCTGCATGGAACTGGCGGCGCGGCTGAAGCAGCGGTTTGAGCTTGCCCATTGCGAGGTCGTGCCGGCCGATCCCGCGGCGCCGCAGGCGACCGCTGGAATTGCCGAGCGTTGCGCCAACCTCCTGGACTCGACGCTGCGCTCCGAGACGCCGGTCATCGTCGCGCTCGGGACGGGGCGCGCCGTGCGCGCGGCGGTCGAGCGCGTTACCCCGATCGAGCGGCCGAATCACCAGATCGTCTCGCTGGTCGGCAACATTTCCGCGGACGGTTCGGCGAGCTTCTACGACACCGTCGGGCGCCTGGCCGACCGCACCGGGGCGCGCCACTATCCAATGCCGCTGCCGTTCCTGATGTCGTCGGAGGACGAGCGCAACAAGATGGGTCGGATCGAGCCGATCGCGAAGGTGAAGGCGATCGCGACCAAGGCCGATCTGCGGCTCGTCGGCATCGGCCAGATGGACCAGAAGGCGCAGGTCCACGTCGACGGCTTCGTCACCCGCGACGAGCTGTTCGAGATGATGCGGCTGGGCGCCATCGGCGAGATCACCGGCTGGGCCTATGATGCCAAGGGCCGCCTGCTCAAGGGCGGCACCAACAAGCGCCTCACCAGTATCCCGCCCGAGGTGCCGGTCAAGACCACGACGATCGGGGCGGCGGTCGGCGCGGCAAAAGTGCCGGCGATCGCCGCGGCGCTGAATGGCCGCCTGATCAACGGCTTGATCACGGACGAGGCGACCGCCCGCGCGATTCTCGAGCGCTGAACCAGCGGCCTCGCGGCGCATCTGCACTAATCTCTCTTGCACTGCACCACCCTGAATTGAGGGGAGGGCGCACGCGCCTGCTTGACAAAGCTCCGGCCTTGAGTTGAACATACGCCCAACGCGTGGGCAGATGCTCAAAACGCGAGTATAGGGAGGTCACCGTGAAAAAAGTCCTAGGCGCCGTCTGCGGCGTGTCTGCACTGCTGTTTTCCGCCCCCTCGATGGCCGAAACGACCCTGACGATCGCCACCGTCAACAACAGTGACATGATCCGCATGCAGGGACTGACCAGCGAATTCACTGCGAAGAACCCTGATATCAACGTGAAATGGGTGACGCTCGAGGAGAACGTGCTGCGCCAGCGCGTTACCACCGACATCGCCACCAAGGGCGGGCAGTTCGACGTCCTCACCATCGGCACCTACGAGGTCCCGATCTGGGCCAAGAAGGGCTGGCTTGTGCCGCTCGCCAATCTCGGCGCCGAATACGACGTCGCCGACCTCTTGCCGAAAATCAAGGATGCGGTCTCCGTCGATGGCAAGCTCTACGCAGCGCCGTTCTACGGCGAGAGCTCGATGGTGATGTACCGCACCGATCTGTTTGAGAAGGCCGGCCTGAAGATGCCGGAAAGCCCGACCTGGGATTTCGTGATCGATGCGGCCAAGAAGCTCACCGACAAGAATGCTGGCGTTTACGGCATCTGCCTGCGCGGCAAGGCCGGCTGGGGCGAGAACATGGCGTTCCTCACCGCCATGTCCAACTCCTACGGCGCGCGCTGGTTCGACGAGAAGTGGGAGCCGCAGTTCAACTCGCCGGAATGGAAGACGACGCTCACGACCTATGTCAATCTCATGAAGGAGGCCGGCCCTCCCGGCGCGAGCTCGAACGGCTTCAACGAGAACCTGGCGCTGTTCAACGCCGGCAAGTGCGCGATGTGGATCGACGCGACGGTTGCGGCGTCCATGGTCTCCAATCCGAAGGAATCGAAGGTCGCCGACAAGGTCGCCTTTGCGCTGGCGCCGAACACCGGGCTCGGCAAGAACGCAAACTGGCTGTGGGCCTGGAGTCTCGCAATCCCTGCCGGCTCGAAGAAGACGGACGCTGCCGAGAAGTTCATCGCCTGGGCGACGAGCAAGGACTACACCAAGCTCGTGGCTTCCAAGGAGGGCTGGGCCAACGTGCCGCCAGGTACGCGGACCTCGCTCTACCAAAATCCTGATTACCTGAAGGTCGCGCCGTTCGCAAAGCTGACGCTGGCCTCGATCGACGCGGCGGATCCGAACAAGCCGACTGTGAAGCCAGTGCCTTATGTCGGCGTGCAATATGCTGCGATCCCAGAATTCCAGGGCCTCGGCACGCAGGTAGGACAGCAGTTCTCCGCCGCATTGTCGGGATCGACCACCGTCGATGCCGCGCTTTCGGCGGCGCAATCCACGACCGAGCGCGAGATGAAGCGCGCCGGCTATATCAAGTAGGTAGGACCAAGGCTCACCCTCCTGAGAGCCTAAACTGCGGCCATCCGCCAGACAGGATGGATGGCCGCCTTCTTCCCTCCAGAGGAGAAGCAAGGATGGCAACCAAGCAGACCCAGATTCTTGCGCGGTCGCTCCTGGCCCCGGCCGTCGGGCTGCTGTTCATCTGGATGATCGTCCCGCTCGCGCTGACGCTCTATTTCTCGACGCTGCATTACAGCCTGCTCGATCCCGGCTCCGAAGCGTTCGTCGGTCTGGAAAACTTCCGCTACTTTCTCACCGATCCGGCCTTTCTCGCCTCGCTTCAGAACACGCTGGTATTGGTCGGTTCGGTGCTGCTGCTGACGATTCTGCTCGGCATTCCCCTGGCGCTTCTGCTCGATCAGCCCGTGATCGGCCGCAACATCGTGCGGCTGATGGTGATCGCACCATTCTTCGTGATGCCGACGGTGAGCGCGCTGGTCTGGAAGAATTTGCTGATGCATCCGGTTTCCGGCCTGTTTGCCTGGCTCGCCAAGGTGTTCGGGCTGACGCCGATCGACTGGTTCAACGACGTGCCGCTGTTCGCCATCATCCTGATCGTCGCCTGGCAATGGCTGCCGTTCGCGACTCTCATCCTCCTGACCGCGCTGCAATCGCTCGACGAGGAGCAGAAGGAAGCCGCGGAGATGGACGGGGCGAGCGGGGTTTCGACCTTCATCTACATCACGCTGCCGCATCTCGCGCGCCCCATCACTGTGGTGATCCTGATCGAGACCATCTTCCTGCTGACGGTGTTTGCCGAGATCTTCGTCACCACCGGCGGCGGACCCGGCCTTCAGACGACCAACATCGCTTTCCTGATCTATTCGCAGGCGCTGATCCAGTTCGACGTCGGCAGCGCGTCCGCGGGCGGCCTCGTCGCGGTGGTGATCGCCAACATCGTCGCCTTCTTCCTCGTCCGCATCGTCGGCCGCAATCTGGAGGCTTAGATCATGGCACGGATCGCAACGACGCAGCGGGTCGCGGTCTCGACGGCAGCCGCCTGGCTTTGCGGTTTCCTGATCTTCTTTCCAATCCTCTGGATGGTGCTGGCAAGCTTCAAGACCGAGTTGGAGGCCTTCGCCATTCCGCCTTCATTCCTGTTCTTCCACTGGACTCTTGAAAACTACGCGACGGTGCAGGAGCGCAGCGACTACCTCCACCACGCACTGAACTCGATCATCATCGCCGGCGGCTCGACGCTGATCGCGCTGTTGATCGCCATTCCGGCCGCGTGGTCGATGGCGTTCTCGCCCACAAAGCGCACCAAGGACATCCTGCTCTGGATGCTGTCGACCAAGATGATGCCGCCGGTTGGCGTGCTCGTGCCGATTTACCTGATCTACAAGAACGTCGGCCTGCTCGATTCACGCATCGGCCTCATCTTCATCCTGTGCCTCGGCAATTTGCCAATCGTGATCTGGATGCTCTTCACCTATTTCAAGGAGATTCCGCGCGACATCCTGGAAGCGGCGCGCATGGACGGCGCCACCGTCGGCCGCGAGCTCGTCTATGTGTTGACGCCAATGGCCATCCCCGGCCTGGCGTCGACCTTGCTGCTCAACCTCATCCTCGCCTGGAACGAGGCGTTCTGGACGCTCAACCTGTCGACATCGGAGGCGGCGCCGCTGACGGTGTTCATCGCGTCCTATTCGAGTCCCGAAGGATTGTTTTGGGCAAAATTGTCGGCGGCCTCCACGCTGGCAATCGCGCCTATTCTTGTCCTCGGTTGGTTCAGCCAGAAGCAGCTCGTGCGCGGGCTCACCTTTGGCGCGGTCAAGTAGCGAAAGGGCTGTCGCAACATGGGTCAAATCACACTTCAAGGCGTGCAGAAAGCCTTCGGGCCCGTGCACATTATCAAGGGCGCCGACCTCGACATCGCGGACGGCTCCTTCGTGGTGTTCGTCGGTCCCTCCGGCTGCGGCAAGACCACGCTCTTGCGGTTGATCGCCGGGCTCGAAGACGTGACGGATGGACGGATCCTCATCGACGGCAAGAACGTCGTCGCCGTTCCGCCCGCCAAGCGCGGCCTGTCGATGGTGTTTCAGTCCTACGCCCTCTATCCGCATATGAGTGTGCGTGGCAACATCGGCTTTGGGCTCAAGATGGCAGGACTCGCAAAGGACGAGATCGACCGCAAGGTCGAAGCTGCAGCCGCGACCCTCAACCTCACGCCCTATCTCGAGCGCAAGCCGCGCGAGCTGTCTGGCGGCCAGCGCCAGCGCGTCGCGATCGGGCGCGCGATCGTGCGCGAACCCAAGGCGTTCCTGTTCGACGAGCCGCTGTCGAACCTCGACGCCGCGCTGCGCGTGCAGATGCGGATCGAGGTGACGCGGCTCCAGAAGCAGCTCGGCACCACCGCGATCTACGTCACCCATGACCAGGTCGAGGCCATGACGATGGCCGACAAGATCGTCGTGCTCAATGCCGGTAAGATCGAGCAATATGGCTCACCGCTCGAGCTCTATGAGAAGCCGGCCAACCTGTTCGTCGCGGGCTTCATCGGCTCGCCCAAGATGAATTTCGTCACCGGCGAGCCCGCCCTTCAGCACGGCGCGATCACGATCGGCGTGCGGCCTGAGCATTTGAAGATCGAGCGCGATGGTGGAGGCGGCTGGCCGGGTACGATTGCGGTCGCCGAGCATCTCGGCAGCGATACTTTTCTTTATGTCGACGCCGGCCAGCTCGGCATGCTCACCGCACGCTATATCGGCGAGTTGAGCCTGCATGCCGGCGACCGTGTGTCGCTGGTGCCCGTACCTGCGCGCATTCACCGCTTCAACGAGGGCGGCAACGCGATCCGGGGCTGACAAGCTGGGCGAACAAGAAACGGGAAAAAGCAACATGTACCTGGAAAAGTTCAAGCTGAACGGCAGGACTGCGATCATCACCGGGGGCGGGCAGGGCATCGGGCTCGCCTGTGCCGAGGCGCTGGCGGAGGCCGGCGCCAGGGTGATCATCGCCGACCGCGACGGCAAGGTTGCCCAGGCCGCCCAGGCAGGCCTGAAGACCAAGGGCTACGATACCGAGACCGTCGTCATGGACGTGACCGACACCAGGCGCGTCGCCGACGTCGCGAACGAACTCGTCGCCCGTCACGGCAAGGTCGATATTCTCGTCAACAATGCCGGCATTGCCCGCAGCGAGACCCCGGCGGAGACCGTGACCGACGAGCACTGGCTCAACGTCATCGATGTCAATCTCAACGGGACCTTCTGGTGCTGCCGCGAATTCGGCAAGCACATGCTGAAGGCGAAGGCGGGAACCATCGTCAACGTCGGCTCGATGTCGGGCTTTATCGTCAACAAGCCGCAGGAGCAGTCCTTTTACAACGCCTCCAAGGCCGCGGTGCATCATCTGACCAAGTCGCTTGCCGCCGAATGGGGTGCGCGAGGCATCCGCGTCAACGCGGTCGCGCCGACCTATATCGAGACGCCGCTGAACGCCTTCGTGAAGAGCAATCCCAAAATGTATGACGCCTGGATTGGTGGAACTCCGATGGCACGGATGGGGCAGGTGGAGGAGATCGCCTCGGTTGTGCTGTTCCTGAGCTCCGAGGCCGCGAGCCTGATGACGGGCAGCATCGTGCTAGTGGATGGCGGTTACACTTGCTGGTAGGCTCCTCGTCGAAATTGACGGGAGCGACAATGCCGCAAGCGTATATCGGTGTCGATGTCGGGACGACCAGCACGCGGGCAGGGGTTTTCGACGAGGCTGGCAACCTTCTGGCGACGGCGCGGCATCCGATCCGGATCTGGCACGAGGCCGGCGATATCGTCGAGCAGTCGTCGTCGGACATCTGGGATGCTTGCGCGAGATCCGTCCGCGCAGCCATGGCTGAGGCGGGGATTGCGCCTGATACCGTGCGAGGCATCGGCTTCGATGCCACCTGCTCGCTGGTCGTGCTCGGCAAGGATGGCGAACCGGTCACAGTCAGCACCTCCGGCGACCGGGAGCGCAACGTCATCGTCTGGATGGATCACCGCGCCACGACCGAAGCGCGTCTGATCAATGAGACGCAGGACGATGTGCTGCGCTATGTCGGCGGATCGATCTCTCCCGAGATGGAAATGCCGAAGCTGCTGTGGCTGAAGCGCCATCTGCGCCAGAGTTTTGATATCGCCGGCCATTTCTTCGATCTCGCGGACTATCTGACCTGGCGCGCGACCGGCTCGCTCCAGCGCTCGACCTGCACGGTGACCTGCAAATGGAACTATCTGGCGCATGATGGTGGCGGCTGGAGTGCGCCGTTCTTCCAGCGTATCGGGCTGTCGGACTTCGTATCAGAAAAATATGCCCGGATCGGCACCGAGATCGTCGCGCCGGGCACGCGGCTCGGCGCCGGCCTGGCGCGGGCGGCGGCGGCCGACCTGGGGTTGAGTGCGGGTACGCCGGTCGGCGCATCGCTGATTGATGCCCATGCCGGCGGCATCGGCGCAATCGGCGGACGTGACGGCTCGGGCGGCACCGCAGATGTCTGCGACCGCCTCGCCTACATCATGGGGACATCCGCCTGCATCATGGCGACGACCACCGAGCCGTGCTTCGTTCCCGGCGTGTGGGGGCCCTATTACTCCGGCATGGTGCCGAATTTCTGGTTGAACGAGGGTGGACAGTCGGCAGCGGGAGCCGCGATCGACCATCTTTTGAAGTCGCACGCTGGATATACCGAGGCGAGCGCGGCTGCGCGCAAGGACGGGGTTGATATCATCGACTTCCTGGAGAAGCGCGTTATTGCGCGCGCGGGTGATGTGAGCCGTGCCGCGTTGCTGGCGCGCGACATTCACGTTCTCCCGGAGTTCATCGGTAACCGCTCGCCATACGCCGATCCAGATACGCGCGCGGTGATCGCGGGCCTCGATCTCGATACCGACATCGGCGCGATGGAGCGCTTGTTCGTCGCGGGGCTCTGCGGCCTTGCCTACGGCCTTGCCGAGGTGATCGAGGCCTTTGCCGCGCACGGCGTTCACTCCAGCATCATGATCATGGGAGGCGGGGCGAGCCGCAGCCCGCTGGTGCGGCAGATCATGGCGGACACCACGGGACTGACCGTCGCGCTGCCGCAGACCAGGGAGCCGGTGCTGCTCGGTGCCGCGATGCTCGGCGCGGTCGCCGGCGGCGCCTTCGCTTCGATCGGCGAGACCATGGCCAAAATGTCGGCGCTTGGCCGCCTCAGCGAGCCGACGGCTCCCGGCATGGCCGAATTTCACAGCCGCAAGCGGAAGGCCTATAAGATGTTGCGCGAGGTCGACCGTGGCAGCCGCGAAGCGATGGCCGGCTTCGGGCTGACGCTGCCGGGATAAGGGCAAGATAAGGTTAGGGGTGATGCTGCTCAGTTGTGGCGATGCGCTGATCGATTTCGTGCCGACGCGCGCAGCCGACGGCCGCGAGGCCGTGATGCCCGCGGTCGGTGGCTCCTGTCTCAACGTCGCCATCGGCATGGCGCGGCTGGGCGCGCCGACCGGATTCGTCGGAGGCCTCTCGAACGACATGTTCGGGCAGATGATCGCGGCCCATGCCGAAGCCTCCGACGTCGAGCTTCGCTGCGCCACGCGCAGCGATCATCAGACCACGCTCGCTTTCGTGCGCATCATTGCCGGCGAGTCGCATTACGCCTTTTACGACGCCGAGACCGCGACACGGAACTGGACCTATCGGCGCGGTTCCATTCCATTGGAGACCATCGAAGCGGTGCATGTCGGCTCCACCACGCTGGTCAACGACACCGGCGCGGCCGAGACGGAGGCGCTGATCGCGGACGCCAGGGCATCCTCGACCATCTCGTTCGATCCGAACTGCCGGCCCAACCTCGTCAAGGACAAGCCGTCCTATGTTGCGCGCATGGGTGAGTTCGCGGCGAACGCCGATATCGTCCGCATGTCCGACGTCGATTTCACATATCTCTATGGTGACGAGCCATACCAGCGGAAGGCCGAAGCGTTGCTTGGGCAAGGCGCCAAACTCGTCGTCATCACCCGCGGCATCGACGGCGCCGTCGCCTGGCACAAGGCGGCGGGGAAGATCGAGGTCGCCGCGCCCAAGGTGACGGTTGCCGACACGATCGGCGCCGGCGACAGCTTTCAGGCGGCGCTGCTGTTCGCCCTGCACAAGCAGGGACGTCTTCGACGTCAACCCCTGGAAGACATCGGCGCCGATGAGCTGCGCCGCGCGCTGTCCTTCGCGGCCAATTGTGCCGGCTTCACCTGCACCCGGCCCGGCGCCGATCCGCCGCGCCTCAGCGAGATCGACTGGCGCTGGTAGCGCATCCGGGCGCTCGCCTCCAAGAATGTCCCCCGGGACTGCGGCCATGCGCCGTCGGAAATGGACAGGCCCGCTTGAGGCTGCCAAGTTCGCGACAACGTCACGCGAGCCTGTCCCGACATGAGCGAAGATCTCTGTTTTCTATCGGCCGTTGAACTGCGCAGACGCGTCAGCCGCAAGGAGATATCTCCTCTCGAGGTCACACGTGCGGTGCTCGCCCGCGCCGAAGCGTTGCAGCCGAGGCTGAACTGTTTCATCACGCTGTGTGGCGACGAAGCGATGGAAGAGGCGCGCGAGGCGGAACGCAAGGTGATGGCGGGCGAGCCGCTCGGCCTTCTTCACGGCATTCCCACTACCATCAAGGACATCGTCAACACCAAGGGCGTGAAAACCACTTTCGGCGCCGTTCCCTACAAGGACAATGTGCCGGAGGAGGACGCCGTGGCGGTGGAACGGCTGCGCGCCCATGGTGCGATCCTGGTTGGCAAGACCACGACGCCGGAATTCGGCTCGAAATGCCTGACCGACTCGCCGCTGTTCGGCTGCACCCGTAACGCGTGGGACGTGCATCGCTCCTCCGGCGGTTCCAGCGGCGGTGCCGCAGTGGCAGTTGCGAGCGGCATCGCGCCGCTGGCGGTCGCAACCGATGGCGGCGGCTCGACCCGCATTCCCGCAGCTTGCAACGGCGTCGTCGGCCTTAAGCAGAGCAACGGCGTGATCCCGCACAGCCAGGTGCAGGACGTCTTCGGCAACCAGACCTATGTCACGCCGACCACGCGGACCGTCGCGGACACCGCGCTGATGATGCAGGCCATGGCCGGGGAGGATGCCTGCGATCCCTGGTCGATCGGTCTTCCCGCGCCTGATTTCGTCGGCGCGGCCGTGCCGCGCGGCGATCTGCGCGGACAGAAGATCATGTACTGCCTGTCGCCGCCCGGACGACCCGTCTCGGCCGATGTCGCCAGTGCTTTCAAGGCAAGCCTCGACCGGCTGGCGGGTCTCGGCGCGGAGCTCGAAGAATTCTCTGGCGAGGGGTTTGACATCGAGCCGATCTGGCGCGCGATCAACCACACCGTCTGGCGGACGCGTTTTTCCAAGCTCGCGGCCGACCACAAGGATGAGTTGAGCGAAACGTTCCTCAAGCAGCTCGCGCTCGCCACGAAGGTAAGCGGCGTCGACTACCAGGAGGCGATGTTCGCGCGCACGGCGTTATTCCGCCGCGTGCAATCGCTGCTCGCGCGCGGCCATTTGCTGGCGATGCCGACCCTGACCCGGACGGCGCTGCCGATCGACCAGGACCTGTTCGGCACCATCGAGATCGACGGCAAGAGCTTTGACAGCGTCCGGCCGCACTGGTTCCCCTGGACCATGCTGTTCAACATGACCGGTCATCCCGCGATCAGCCTGCCTTGCGGGTTCGGCCGCGATGGGTTGCCGATCGGCCTTCAACTCGCCGGCCGCTTCCGCGACGATGCCGAGCTGTTGCGTGTCAGCGCGCTGTTCGAGGCCTCGCACGATCTCTTGTCCCGCCGGCCCGGCTGAAAGTGGGACACAGGCACCGAGGTACTTGCACCAAGGTACTTGCACCAAGGCACTTGCGTCCGGCGCCCGGACATGTTGATCGTGCCAGGGAAGCCCTGAATTCCAGAGCCTGAACCCGAGAGCGCATGAGCGTATTTGTCCTAAGGCGGCTTGTGACCTTGCTGGCGACGCTGATCGGCGCGTCCTTGATCATTTTCCTGGTGCTGGATGCGCTTCCGGGCAACGCCGCGCAGATGCTGATGGGCGCCGATGCTTCGCCGGATGCAGTGCGGGCCCTGACCATCAAGCTCGGCCTCGATCAGCCGCTCATGGTGCGCTACCTGCAATGGATCAAGGGCATGGCGGTGGGTGACCTCGGCAACAGCTACGTCTACGGCACGCCGGTCGCCGGCCTGATCGCCGAGCGCCTGGTGCTGACCATTCCGCTGGCGATCATGTCCATGCTGATCACGGTGACACTCGCGCTCGCCGCCGGCATCTACACTGCCGCCAATCACAACAGGCTCGGCGATGTCGGTGTGATGTCGCTGACCCAGGTCGGCATCGCGCTGCCGAACTTCTGGTTCGCCATTCTGCTGATCTTGCTGTTCTCGGTGAAGCTGCAGTGGCTCTCGGCCGGCGGCTTTGCCGGTTGGGACGACGGCATCTGGCCCGGCGTCAAATCGCTGCTGCTACCGGCGATCTCGCTCGCCGTAGTGCAGGCAGCGATCCTTGCCCGCGTCACGCGCTCGGCTGTGCTGGAAGTCTTGCGCGAGGATTTCGTCCGCACCGCCCGCGCCAAGGGGCTCGGCAAGCGCGAAGTACTGTGGGGCCACGTGCTGCGCAACGCGATGATCCCCGTGATGACCGTGATGGGTCTGCAGTTCGCCAATCTGCTCGCCGGAACCATCGTCATCGAGAACGTCTTTTATCTGCCCGGCTTAGGCCGACTGATCTTCCAGTCGATCGCCAATCGCGACCTGATCGTGGTGCGCAACTGCGTGATGCTGCTTGCGGCCATGGTCGTCATCGTCAATTTCGTGGTCGATGTGCTCTATGCCTTCATCGATCCCCGCATCAAGGTCCACGACCTGTGAGTGATCCGCTGACCGCCGCCGTCGGCTTGCCGACGACTTCAGCACCGTCGCAGCCTGCGACCGGCTTCTGGCGCCGCGCGTTCCGCCATCGCAGTTTCGTCCTGGGCGGCGCGTTGGTTCTCTTGGTGATCGGCTCGGCGCTGCTCTCGCTGGTGTGGACACCCTGGTCGGCCTACGAGATCGACATCGCCTCGAAACTCAAGCCGCCGTCGTTGTCGCACTGGCTCGGCACCGACTCCTTCGGCCGCGACATCGTTTCGCTGCTATTGGTCGGTGCGCGCTCGACCATCCTGGTTGGCATCATCGCGGTCGGCATCGGGCTGAGCTTCGGTGTCTGCCTCGGCCTGATCGCCGCCGCGCGCAAGGGCTGGACGGAAGAGCTCATCATGCGCATGAGCGATTTCACCTTCGCCTTTCCGGCCGTGCTGTCGGCGATCATGCTCGCGGCGGTGGTCGGTCCGGGCATGCTGACCTCGATCACCGCGATCGGCATCTTCCAGATCCCGATCTTCGTTCGCGTCACCCGCGGTTCGGCCAACGCGATCTGGGCGCGCGAGTTCGTACTGGCGGCGCGCGCGGCGGGGAAGGGGGCTTTCCGCATCACGATCGAGCACGTGCTGCCGAACATCCTGTCGATCCTGATCGTGCAGGCGACGATCCAGTTCGCGCTCGCGATTCTCGCCGAAGCCGCGCTGTCCTATCTCGGGCTCGGCACCCAGCCGCCGCAGCCTTCCTGGGGACGAATGCTGAACGACGCGCAGACGCTGCTGTTCCAGTCGCCGATGCTTGCGGTCTATCCGGGCGCGGCGATCGCGGTCGCCGTCCTTGGCCTCAATCTTCTCGGCGATGGATTGCGCGATCTGCTCGATCCTCGTCTGGCGCGGGAGCGGTGACGATGGGCAACCCCGCAAACGCGCCGCTGATCGACGTCGACAATCTCGGCGTCCGTCTCAACACCAGCCGAGGCCCGGCCCAGGCCGTTCGCGGCGTGAGTTTTTCGCTGAAGCGCGGCGAGACGCTCGGTCTGGTCGGCGAATCCGGCTGCGGCAAGTCGGTCACCGCGCTCGCACTGATGGGCCTGTTGCCTGAGAGCGCTGTCCTTGGCGGCAGCGTCCGCCTCGACGGTCGCGAGCTCGTAAGACTTTCCGATGCGGATTACTGCAAGCTGCGGGGCAACCGCATCAGCATGATTTTCCAGGAGCCGATGACTGCGCTCAACCCGATGCATACGGTCGGGCATCAGGTCGCCGAGCCGCTGCGGCGGCACAAGAATTATTCGGCGGCGCAGGCGCGCGCCGAGGCGATCGCCTTGCTCGACCGGGTCGGGCTCCCGGACGCGGCAAAGCGCGTCGATGCCTATCCGCACCAGTTTTCCGGCGGCCAACGTCAGCGCGTCACCATCGCGATGGCGCTCGCCTGCGAGCCCGACCTGCTGATCGCGGACGAGCCGACCACCGCACTCGATGTCACCATCCAGGGCCAGATCCTCGACCTCATTGCCGATCTCGTCGAGGAGCGGGGCATGTCGATGATCTTGATCTCGCACGATCTCGGTGTCATCGCCGAGAACGTCGAGCGCATGATGGTGATGTATGGCGGCACGGTGGTCGAGAGCGGGCCGACCGACGACGTATTCAGGCGCATGGGCCATCCCTATACGCAAGGCCTGTTCCGGGCCCGGCCGCGGCTCGGCGCGCGGAAGGGGACGCGGCTCAAGACCATCACCGGCACCGTGCCCGAACTTGCCGATCTGCCGTCCGGCTGTACGTTTGCCGATCGTTGTCCGCTGGTGATCGATGGTTGTCGTGCCGCGCTCCCGCCGATGGTGGAGGTCGGACATGACCATGGTGTCCGCTGCATCAGGACTGACGTGTCAATGGCTGATCGCGTCGGAGCGGTGCCGGCATGACCGCCACCTCGCAACCGCTTCTCCGCGTGAACGACCTCGTGCAACGCTACACGCTGCCACGCGAAAGCCTGTTCCGGCCGCCGGGCGAGGTGCTGGCGCTCAACGGCGTGAGTGTACGGATCGAGGCGGGGAAGAGTCTCGGCGTGGTCGGCGAATCCGGCTCGGGCAAGTCGACCTTTGCCCGCGTGGTGATGGCGCTGGAGCGGCCGACGTCGGGGCGGGTCGAGCTGCTCGGCCGCGACCTCAATCAATTGCCCGCGGATGAGCTCCGTCGCGCGCGTCGCGATTTTCAGATGGTGTTTCAGGATCCGTACGGATCGCTCGATCCGCGCCAGACCATCGCGCGGATCGTCGCCGAGCCGCTCACCGCACTCGAGCGCACCGATCGTACGACACTGCGCGTGCGGGTCTCTGCGGTGCTGCGACAGGTTGGCCTGCGCGATGCGGACATGGACAAATATCCGCACGAATTCTCCGGTGGCCAGCGCCAGCGAATCGCGATTGCGCGCGCGCTGATCACCCAGCCAAAACTGATCGTCGCCGACGAGCCGGTCTCCGCGCTCGACGTCTCAGTGCAGGCGCAGGTTCTGAACTTGATGCAGGACCTCCAGGAGCAGTTCGGCCTGAGCTACATCCTGATCAGCCATGACCTTGCGGTCGTCGACTATCTTTGCGACGAGGTCGCGGTGATGTATCTCGGCCGGATCGTCGAGCAGGGCCGGCCGGAGGACCTGTTCGAACATTGTGCCCATCCGTATACGCGCGCGCTGCTGGAGGCGGTGCCGCGCGCGCGCGCCGGGCGTGTGCGTAGCCGCCGCGGCGCGCAGGCGATTGCCTCACAATCGTCAGCTGCGACCGGATGCCCCTATGTTTCCCGCTGCCCGCTCGCCGACCAGCATTGCCGCGAGGCCGCCCCTGCGCTACGCAAGGTCGGCGAATCGCACCTTGCCGCCTGCCACAAGGCCGAACAGGTGATGGCGTTGCCAGCCGCGACCAGCGAGGCGGGTTAGCGCCAAGCTGCGGATTGGCATAGATTGATCGGGTCAATGGCCGGGGAGAAAAGAAATGTTCAAGAAACTCATCATCGTCGCGGTAGCGGCCGCGTTTGCCGCGGCACCGCTGCCAGCTCTGGCGCAGAGCAAGAAGGACGGTGTCATCATGGGCATGACGCTGGAGCCGCCGGGGCTCGATCCGACCAATGCGGCCGCCGCGGCGATTGCCGAAGTCACGCTCTACAACGTCTATGAGACGCTGACCAAGATCAACGAGGACGGCTCGGTGTCGCCGCTGCTCGCCGAGAGCTGGGTGGCGTCGCCCGACCTGAAGACCTATACCTTCAGGCTGCGCAAGGGCGTCAAATTCCACAATGGCGAGCCGTTCGAATCCGCTGCGGTGAAGTTCTCGTTCGAGCGCAACGCAGCCGCGAACAGCACCAACAAGGACAAGAGTCTATTCCAGAGCTTCGAGAAGATCGACGCGCCGGACGCCGACACGGTCGTGGTTGCGCTGAAATATTCCGAACCGAACCTGCCGTTCCTGCTCGGGCAGGCGAGTGCCTCGATCGTCGAGCCGAAGAGCGCGCCGACCAACGTGACCCAGCCGGTCGGCACCGGGCCGTACCAGCTCGGCGCCTGGGTCAAGGGCTCCTCGATCACGCTCAACAAATGGGCTGACTATCGCAATGCCTCCGCGATCAAGCTCGCCAAGGTGACGATCCGCTTCATCGGCGATCCCGCAGCGCAGATTGCTGCCCTGCTGTCCGGTGACGTCGACGCGTTTCCGCGTGTCACGACTCGCGGCGTCGCTCAGTTCAAGGGCGATCCGCGGTTTACCGTGCTGGTCGGCGGCTCCAAGGCCAAGACCATCGTCGCCATCAACGAGAAGAAGAAGCCGCTCGACGACGTGCGGGTGCGCCGCGCCATCCTCGCCGCAATCGATCGCAAGGCGCTGATTGAGGGCGCCGTGGAAGGTTTTGGCACGCCGATCGGCAGCTTCTATACGCCAGGCTCGCTCGGCTATGTCGACACCACCGGTGTTAATCCCTACGATCCCGAGAAGGCGAAGAAGCTGCTGGCGGAAGCCGGCGTCGCCACGCCGCTAGAAATCAGCCTGAAGCTGCCGCCGCCGCCCTATGCACGGCAGGGCGGCGAGATCCTGGCGGCCCAGCTCGCCAAGGTCGGCATCACCGCGAAGATCGAGAACGTCGAATGGGCGCAGTGGCTGTCGCAGGTCTTCGCGCCGAACGGGCCACACAACTATGACCTCACGATCGTCTCCCATGTCGAGCCGTTCGATCTCGTCAAGCTGACTGAACCCGACTACTATCTCGGCTATAACAACGAGGCGTTCAACGCCCTCTACAAGCAGATCGTGACGACGCCGGACGAAGCCGGCCGCGCAAAACTGCTTGGCGACGCCCAGCGCATGCTGGCAACTGATGCGGTTGCCGGCTTCCTGTTCCAGCCGCAATGGGTCACCGTTACCAACAAGAAGCTGAAGGGTGTCTGGAAGGAAGTCCCGCAGTTCGAGAACGATTTCTCGGCCTGGTCGTGGGAGTAGGGGCGCGCTTCGCGCATCGCCTTCCTGAGTTATGACGGCCGGGCTCGACCCGGCCGTCGTCGCCCGTCATCAGCCCTTGAACGTCGGCTGTCGCGGGTGGACGACATCGCTGAAGTCCGCAAATCCCTTCCACTTCGGTTCCGGCGCGGCGCACCCGGCCTGCGGCGTGTAGATCGAGGGCTCGGCGAGCTGCATTGTCGGAATGTAGCGCGGACAGTTCGGGAATATCGCGCGCGCGGTGACACGCACGATGAGCTGCGCGCCGACGGTCTCGGCCAGAAGCGGATCGGCGTCGCTCACCTTCGCCGTGCCGTTGACGCGCAGGCGCCGCGGCTTGCCGTGCATGGCGATGAAGAGGAGGCCGACATCGGCGTTGACGACGATGTTGCCGAGACTCTTGAACATGCCGTTGCCGTCGTAGTCCGGAAAGGCGATCTCCGATGGCCCGATCACGCGCACGAAGCCGGGCGGCCCGCCCTTGAACGAGCAGTCCGGCTGTCCCTTCGCATCGGCCGTTGCCAGGAAAAAATAGGGCAGGCTCCCGATGAACAGCCTGTCGTCGTCGGAAAATTCTGTCCGCGTCAGCTTCTCCTCCAGCCGGTCGGAAATCCGCCGGCTGTCGAACTGGTCCTGCAACTGCCGATTTCCATCGTGAAAAATCACGCTCGCGGACATTGAGGTCCTCCCGCTGAAATACTGGTCCGGCCGGACAGGCGCAGGAGGAGCATACGCCTTTCGCGTGAATTCGGATATGGTCGATCTCGTCCCTTGAGACCCGTTCCGTCTGCCAGTGGAGGCCAGGATGCTTCAGCTCTACGGAAATCTGCGATCGCGCGCGACTCGCTGCCTTTGGATGCTCGAGGAGATCGGACAGCCCTACAAGCTGATCGAAAGGAGCACCAGCCCCGCTGATCTGCAAACGTCGGACTATCTCCGTCTCAATCCGAACGCGTTGATACCGACGCTCGTCGACGGCGATCTCGTGCTGTGGGAATCCATGGCGATCAATCTCTATCTCGCACAGAAGTATGGTGGGCCGATGCATTGCGGGCCGGAGGTCACCGGCCTTGCCTCGCAGTGGAGCATCTGGGCGATGCTGGAGCTGGATGGCCTGCTGCTCGATCTGTTGATGCATCGCGCATTGCTGCCGGACTTCTGCCGCGACCCCTCGCATGCCGCGCGCTCCGAACTTCTACTGAAAAAGCCGCTCGGCATCCTCGACCAGGCGCTCGCCGCACGCGGTCATCTCGCTGGCGACGGCTTCACGGTTGCCGACCTCAACGTCGCCTCCATCCTTGCCTGGGGCAGGATTTCCCGGCTCGATCTCTCGGTCTGTCCGCATCTGGCGCGGTGGCTCGACGGCTGCCTCGCACGTCCGGCCTACGCGCGCGTGCGCGCGCTGTCGGGGCGCAACTGAGCTGCGCATTGGTGTGCCTTCTCCGTATATTTGCGGGGGACTTGCGTGGCTCTGGTTGCTACCTGTTTTTCCCGCACTCTATGCTTGCGGAATTGCCGAAAGCCGATAGCGCCATGGCATGATCATGGAAATCTTATTTAACGATTTGACTCTAATTGTCACGATGTCGTTCTGGCGTTTCATTGCGTCGAAGCTTTTTGGTGTCGCGAATGACACGTTTTTTTGGGGACATTGTATGCCGGTGCGCGGCTCCTATCGCTCGATCGCCTTCCTTGCGACGATCGCCTCGGCTGGTCTTGGCGTTCTCGGCTTCAGCACGATCGGTTTTGGCGCGGCCGTCGTCGGTGAAAGCCGGAAGGTCGAGATCACGCAGAAGGCGTCGGGCGGACTTGATGCCCTGAAGGCGCAATACCGCCGGCCGACGACGATTCCGTTTCCCAAGGATGATCCGTACACGCCCGAGAAGGCTGCGCTCGGCAAGAAACTCTATTTCGATACGCGCCTGTCGGTGAGCTCGGCGCAGTCTTGCGCGAGTTGCCACAGTCCCGGCTTCGGCTGGGGCGACGGGCTCGCTGTCGGTATCGGTCACGGCATGGCGAAGCTCGGACGCCATTCGCCGACCATCGTCAACGCCGCCTGGAGCGCGATCTTCATGTGGGACGGGCGTCTTCCGACGCTCGAGGAGCAGGCGCTCGGCCCGATCCAGTCGCCCGGCGAAATGAACATGAAGCTCGACGATCTGTTGGCGCGCCTTTCGAGCATTCCCGAATACAAGCCGTTGTTCGACGCGGCCTTTCCCGGCGAAGGCATGAAGGCGAAGACACTCGCGCAGGCGATTGCCACCTATGAGCGCACCATCGTCTCGGAGCGCGCGCCGTTCGACGTCTGGATCGACGGCAACGAGAAGGCGATCTCGGAAGACGCCAAGCGCGGTTTCGCCGTGTTCAACGGCAAGGCGCAGTGCGCCGCCTGCCACGAGGGCTGGAATTTCACCAACGAAGGTTTTCAGGACATCGGTCTGCCGAGCAAGGATGTCGGTCGCGGCGAATATCTGCCCGGCGTCGTCAAGATGCAGCACGCCTTCAAGACTCCGGGCCTGCGCGAGATCGGCCGCCGCAGCCCCTATATGCATGACGGCTCGCTCGCGACCCTCGAGCAGGTGATCGACCACTACGACCATGCCGGCGTCGATCGTCCCAGCCGCTCGGACCTGATGCGGCCGCTCGGGCTGACGGTCCAGGAAAAGGCCGATCTCGTCGCCTTCCTCAAGACATTGACCAGCGAACTCGGTCCAACGGCCGTGCCGGTCCTTCCACGCTAGCAACGATCTTCAAAAAGGATATCCCCATGCGTACACTCGCTCTGTTCACCGGCGTCATCATCTGTGGTCTTTCGGTCGGCGCCTACGCTGCGACCGAGGTGATTCACCAGCAGGGCCGCGTCTTCTCGTCCGAAAGCATCTCGGTCAAGAAGGGCGAGGCGGTCACGTTTCTCAATGACGATACGGTGCCCCACAAC
Source organism: Bradyrhizobium sp. UFLA05-89 (assembly GCF_059803475.1). Taxonomy (NCBI): domain Bacteria; kingdom Pseudomonadati; phylum Pseudomonadota; class Alphaproteobacteria; order Hyphomicrobiales; family Nitrobacteraceae; genus Bradyrhizobium; species Bradyrhizobium sp. UFLA05-89. The sequence continues at coordinate 20,121 of NZ_JBANBA010000051.1, forward strand.
ATCATGTCGGCCACCAAGGGCAACGAGTTCAATCTCGGCTCACAGGCGCCGGGCACCTCGACCGATGTCTCCTTCAAGGAATCTGGCGACGTGCAGGTGATCTGCGCGATCCATCCGCGTATGAAGATGATGGTCAAGGTGACGGACTAACGGGCCCGCCGGGTACCGGAGATTGATGATGTCGATACGTTACAAGATTTTCGGTGCCTTCAGCGTCGTCGTCCTGCTCGCCTGCGCGATCGCTTTCTACGGTATTCGCGCGATAGGCAATTCCGGCGACATGGTCGTCAAGCTCTATGACGGACCCCTGATGGGGATCAACCATGCGCGCTCCGCCCATGCGGCCCTGCACGAGGCGCGCCTCGTGCTCCAGCGCAGCCTGGTTGCCGGCGCCTCGGGTGACATGGTCACGAAATTCGAAAGACTGGTGCGCAGCAGCTTCGAAGACCTCAATGTTGTGCGTGAACGCACGCCGTCGCCGTCCGTTGCAGCGGCGCGCGAGAAGGCCGAGAACCAGCTCAGGGACTGGTCGGGCGCTGCACTCAAAATCCTCAAGCCGTCGCCCGGCGGGGTGACGGAGATTCCGACGAGCTTCCTGCTCGCCGAGCAGGGCGATCGCCTGATGGCCTCGATCGACGATCTCGTCGAGCTGGTTGCAGCCTATGGCTACGAGTATCGCACTGCCGCAGAAGGGGCGGTGGAGCAGGCGCGCACCACGATGTTATCGGTTGCGGTCGGTACGGTGATGATCGGGCTGATCATCGCGCTCGCCTTCTCCTACTCGATGAGCCGGCCGATCTCGGCGGCGGTCCGGGTTGCCGAACGTGTCGCGGCCGGCAATTTCACCGATGAGATCTCCGTACGTCGCAGCGACGAGCTGGGCCGGCTCCTGAAATCGCTCGCCGTCATGCAGGCGAGCCTCAAGGCCCGCGCCGATGACGATCTGGCGCTGATTGCCGCCAAGGACCAGAGCAGCGCCGCGCAGAGCAACCGCCGGCAGCGCCTGGAAGCCGAGATCGATGCCTTCCGATCCGCCTTCAGCACGGTGCTAAGCAACACCGATCGCATGACCGGTGAACTGACCGACACGGCGCAAAACCTCGCCTCCACCGCGCGCACTGCGGGCACGCAATCGAGCGAGGCGGCATCAACCGCCAAGGAAACCTCGACCAACGTCCAGACGGTCGCGAGCGCCGCGAGTCAGCTCGGCGAATCCGTCCAAGCGATCACGTCCCAGCTTGCCGATGCGACCACGATCGTGCAGCGCGCCTCCGGCATGGCGGAAGCCGCGAACCAGACGATCGGCCGGCTGGCCGTCGCCGCGCAGCAGATCGACGAGGTGGTCGGCTTTATCCGTACGATTGCCGGGCAGACCAATCTGCTCGCGCTCAACGCCACGATCGAAGCTGCGCGCGCCGGCGAAGCGGGCAGGGGCTTTGCGGTCGTCGCCTCCGAAGTGAAGGCGCTTGCGACCCAGACCGCGAAAGCGACCGAGGACATTTCTTCGCAAATCACCGAGGTGCAGTCGGCAACGCGCCATGCCGTCGACAATGTCGGCGCCATCGCGCTGATCATCGGCGAGATCGACAGCTTTACCGGACGCATCGCGGCGGCCGTTAGCCAGCAGAATGCCGCTGCCGGCGAGATCTCCAGAAACATCGGCCAGGCGGCCAACGGCACCGCCGTTGTCGCACGCAGCATCGCCGGAACGGCAGAGGCGACCGACAACGCCAACCGGTCGGCTGACATGGTGCTTGCCACCGCGCACGATCTCTCCAACCAGGCGATGCAATTGCGCTCGTCGGTCGACCGCTTCCTGGCGAACGTGGCTGCGTGAGCGAAAGCTTCGGCGCCTCCCTTTTTGCGCCTCAATTTGAGCGTGTGTTTGCGCCCTCACGATGAGAACAGTGGGGAAGCATGCAGTTCAAACGAATATTGGCAGGCGCTGCAGTCGGCGGTCTGATTTTGGGGTGCGCTTCGGTCTCTCCGACCTACGCGGCGGGGTGCACGGTGGACAAGCTTCAGGGCGCCTATGTCTTCGACGGACGGGGCACCAACGTGCACTACGGGGTTTTCAATTTCGATGGCGGCGGCAGGTTCTCGGGCAAGCAGACCTCGATCCGCCAGACGAACAGCGCGGCGCGCGAGACGCTTCAGGGCACATATACCATCAACGCTGATTGCACCGGTGCCATGATCATGGACGGCCAGCCCGGCGGCACCGCGCATTGGGATATCTTCGTCACGTCCGACGGCAAGAAGGGGCGGATGATCCGCACCGATGCCGGCATTCACGGCGTGCGCACCTTCGAGCAGTGAGCTGACCGCGGACGAAGCGGCTTTGCGCACACCTGACGCCTGAGCTATGAAAGGCCTTGCGAAGGAGAGGTGCGCATGGCCGATCATCGGAAGGAGCTGCGGGTTGCGATCGCGGGATTGGGCTCGATCGGCACGAAGATCGCCGCCGAGCTCGATCGCGGCATCGAGGGCCTCGTCCTGACGGCGATCGCCGCACGCGATCCCGACAAGCATCGCCCATTTCTGAGCGGCCTGCACCAGCCGGCAGCCATCATGCCCATCGAGCAGCTCGCCGAGGTGGCCGATATCGTCGTCGAGTGCGCGCCGAGCCATCTGTTGCGCAGCATCGTCGAGCCCGTGGTGAGGCGAGGGAAGGCGGCGGTCGTCGTCAGCGTCGGCGCGCTGTTGGACAATTCCGACCTCATCGATCTCGCCAAGACCCATGGCGGCCGCATCATCGTGCCGACGGGTGCGCTGATCGGGCTCGATGCGGTCAACGCGGCAGCCGTCGGCACCATCCATTCGGTCAGGATGGTCACGCGTAAGCCGATCGACGGTTTGAAGGGTGCGCCGTTCATCGTGCAGAACGGCATCGACATCGACAATTTGCGCGAGCCGCTCAGACTGTTCGCGGGCACCGCGCGGGAGGCGGCCAAGGGCTTTCCGGCCAATCTCAACGTCGCGGTCGCGCTGTCGCTGGCGGGCATCGGCCCCGATCGCACCATGGTCGAGATCTGGGCCGATCCGACCGTGACGCGCAACGTGCATCGCATCGAGGTGGAGGCGGATTCCGCGCGCTTCTCGATGGGAACTGAAAACATTCCCTCGGAGAACCCCAAGACCGGCATGATCACGGCGTTGTCCGTGATCGCCCTGTTGCGCAAGCAGCGCGCCACGCTCAGCGTCGGGACGTGAGCGTGCTTACGCGCCCGTCACGCGCCAGATGACGTTGCCGACGTCGTCGGCCACCAGCAGCGAGCCGTCAGGCCCGAGCGCGACGCCGACCGGCCGGCCATAGGACTCCTTCTCGTCGGGTGCGAGGAATCCCGACAGGATGTCCCGTGCAGGACCAGAGGGTTTGCCGTTCTCGAACGGCACGAACACGACCTTGTAGCCGCTCAACGTCGAGCGATTCCAGGAGCCGTGCTGGCCGATCACCATGCCGTCGGGGAAGCCGGGCAAGGTGCCGGCTGGCATCCAGCAGAGCCCGAGCGAGGCGGTGTGTCCGCCGAGCGCATAATCCGGCGTGATCGCCTTTGCGACCATGGCTGCATCCTGCGGCACGCGGTCGTCAACGGTCTGGCCCCAATAGCAATAGGGCCAGCCGTAAAAGCCGCCGTCGCGCACCGAGGTCAGGTAATCTGGCGGGGTCTCGTCACCAAGCCCGTCACGCTCGTTGACGACGGTCCAGAGCGCGCCGGTGTTCGGCTCAAAGGCAAGGCCGACAGGATTGCGCAGGCCGCCGGCGAAGATGCGGCTTGCACCGCTTGCAAGATCGAGCTCATAGACCGCGGCGCGGCCTTCCTCGACCTCCATGCCCGTCTCGGCGATGTTGCTCAGCGAGCCGACGCCCGCATAGAGTTTCCTGCCGTCCGCGCTCGGCAACAGGCTGCGCGTCCAGTGTCCGGCCGGCTTGAAAGTGACGAGCGTGCGTCCAGAAGCCTTGATGCTTTCCGCGCCCGCGACATAGGGAAACGCGACCACGCCGTCGGTGTTGCCGACATAGAAGGTGTCGCCGATGAGCGCCATGCCGAACGGCTGGCTCAGTCCATCCATGAACGTTCCACGCTGCTCTGCGACGCCGTCGCCGTCCGCATCACGCAGCCGCGTGATGCGGTTGGCGCTGATGCCGAGCGCGGCGGCGCGCCGCATCGTCGCCTGCATCGCATAGTGAAACACGCTCCTCGGCGGACCCGCTATCTGCGTTGCCTCGGCGATCAGCACGTCGCCATTCGGCATCACGTTGATCCAGCGCGGGTGGTCGAGCCCGCTCGCGTATGCGTTGACCTTCAGTCCGGGCGCGGCGACCGGCGTCTCGCCATCGCGCCAGCCACGCGCGGTCGGCATCTTCAGCGTCGGGATGGCGCCTTGCGGCTTGGCTTCCGGAATCTGCGGTGCTCCGCCCCAGGCCGGTTGTGGCTGGGTTTCCGACATCCGCCGCCAGACGAGCGCAGCTCCGCCGATCAGCGCGACGATGCGCGCGAACACGCTGGAAAAACTCATGAAAATCCCCTGTTACGCCCGCGGAACCGATCCGGCCTGCGTGGCTGTCGCGATGGTCCTGCGGTCAGCCCGCTAGTAGAAGGCAGACGCAGATGACAGTAGTTATACGATCTTACCGTTTCCAATCGAATCGCCGAGATTGCATAGCGCTCCCTTGTCAGGGCGCTTCCTCCCTTAGAAATCCTGCCCGCCCTGGTTGGCGGGCCTCTTTTTGGGCCGCCAGGACTCCGGTGCAGGCGCGCGCCTTTCTTCGGCGCGGATCAGGCCAGCCAGCGCTTGCAGGGATGCCTGCCGGAGCGTGTCCAGCTCAAGGGCTGCGATCCGGCACTCCCCAATCGACATCGATGCGGCCGCAAGCTCGATCGCGTTGCAGGCTTCGAACAGGCGGACGAGGCCAAGCGCGCTGGCGGCGCTGCCGAGCCGGTGCGCGGATTTCGCAAGCTGCACGCGATCATCCGCGGCTACGGCCCGCATGATGTCTGCAACCAGCGTCTCACTCGTCTCTTCGAGCAGTTCGCAGAGCGCAGCGATCTGCTGCGCGCCCAGCAGCTCCTTCTGATCGCTCAGGAAACGCTCGTCGATCAGCGTGCCTGCGGCCAGCCGGGCTGTCTCCGATCCCTCTTGCAAATCGTCTTCGAGCGCGTGGCGCAGGTTCTTGATCAGGATTGGCTTGCCGACGATCTTGCTGATCCCGGCACCGGCGAGGCGCTCGCGCGCATTCCGCGACACGTCCGCGGTCACCGCAATGATGCGCGGCATCTGCTGCAATCGAAGCTCCCGGATGCGCGCCGCAGCCTCCACGCCGTCCATGTCGGGCATGTGCAGGTCCATCAGGACGACATCGAACGCCGCGCGGCGGACCTGCTCGACCGCCGACGCGCCGTCTGTGGCAATCACGGCATGGTGCCCGAGCCGGCCGAGCATGGCTTCGCCGATCTCGCAATTGACGGGATCGTCGTCGACCAGCAGTACGCGCAGCGCGCGCGATGGCGCGCGCGGCCCCCCCTGGGAGGTCTCGGGCTCGGCAAGTGCGAGCGGGACTGCGAGGTGGAACACGCTCCCGGAGCCCGGCGTGCTTTCCAGCGTCACGTCCCCGCCCATCAGTCGCGTCAGGCGGCGGGCGATCGCAAGCCCTAGCCCGGTGCCGCCGAAGCGTCGCGCAATACTGTCGTCGGCCTGCACGAAATCCTCGAAGACCCGCTCGTGCATGTCGGAGACGATGCCGATACCGGTATCGGCGACGGCGACGCGGAGCAGCGGGGCATCCTGTCGCTGCGTGAGCGCGGCCCTGAGCGTGATGCTGCCCTTCGCGGTGAACTTGACGGCGTTGCCGATGAGATTGAGCAGCACGCGATTGAGCCGCACCGGATCGCCATGCACATGCGCATTGAGGCTCGCATCGCAGGAGAGGTCGAATGTCAGCCCCTTCGCCACCGCCTGCGGACGCATCAGGTCGGCGGCCGTCTGGATAAGCTGGTCGAGGCGGAAGTCGCGGGTCTCCAGTGCTTCCGTGCTCGCTTCAAGCCGGGCATATTCAAGGATCGCATCCACCAATGCGATCAGGGTTTCACCAGATCCGGCCGCGGTCGTGAGGTGTCGCCGCTGCGTCTCGTTCAGGATCCCATCGTCGAGCAGTTGCAACACGCCCATGACGCCGTTGAGCGGCGTACGGAGCTCATGGCTGACTATGGCCAGGAAGCGCGACTTGGTCTCGTTGGCCTCAACGGCGGCGCTGCGCGCGCGCTCAGCGGCATCGTGCTCGGCGAGCGCATGATCACGGGCCTTTTCCAGCTCAGCCGTGCGTTCGGCGACCTTCCGCTCCAGCGTCGCATAGGAATCGCGCAGATGCGCGGCCATCACGTTGAACTGGTCGCCGAGCGCCTCCAGCTCGTCATTGGTGTTGATGGCGAGGCGCAAAGAGAGATCTCCGCTGCCGATCCGCTTTGCGCCCTGCGTCAGCATCTGGATGGGGACGGTCATGCGCCGGCTGAGCAGGAACGCTGCCAGAACGGCGAATGCGAGCAGGGCGACCAGCAGGAATGTCGAGCGCCCGATCGAGGCGTAAATCGGCGCATAGGCTTCGCTGATCGGCAGCTCGACGAAGACGAGCCAGCCGAGCGGAGGGACCGTTGCGTAGGTCGACAACACGCGCCGCTGCGCCAGGTCATCCTTGACGAATCCTCCCGCGGCGGGCGGGGTGCCGGCAAGTGCCGCCTGGACGTCGGGACGATTGGAAAGATCGGTGTGGCGCAGCGCCGGCCACAAGTCCGGATGTGCGATCAACTGTCCCTCGCGATCGACGACATAGGCCTTGCCGGTGCTGCCGACCTTGATCCTGGCGACGAGATCCCAGATGAAGCGCAGATTGACCTCGGCGACCGTGACTTGCGGATCGTTTCCGCCGCCGAGAACGGCAAGCGTCATGAACGGCTCGGTATCACCGAAGAAGTAGACCGGTCCGTAGTAGATGCCGCTAGCCCTGGCGCCGAGAAAAGCTGGCGAGGCCGCAAGATCGGCCTGGCTGCTGACCTTGTCGGCGAGGCGGCGTGAGACGCGGACCTGCTCGCGTCCGCGGGCATCGAGCGTTGCGATCTCGGCGATGGCGGGTGAGAGGCGCAAGAGACGGATGGCGTTCAGCCGCTCATCCTCCTGTGCCGACAGATCCGGCGGCAGGCGCGAGAGCCATTTGAGCTGGCTCTCGATCTGACCGATGAACTGGCCGATCTGGATCGCAGCCGATGCGGCCTGTTCGCGCTGGGTTGCCGCGAGGAGCCGCTTCTGCTCGCGGTAGGAGAACCAGACCTCGAGCGCAGTGTTGACGGCGAGCGCCGCGAAGGCGAGCGCGACGAACGAATAGAGATATTTGCGGAACAGCCGGCTCGGAGGCGCGCGCGAGGTGTCGTGGTCGGCCGGCTCGCTCACTCGCGGATCTCGTCGGCGCGTGCGAGCAATGTGGCCGGCAGCTTCAGCCCCAAAGCGTCAGCGGCCTTGCGATTGATCAGAAGCTCGTATTTGCGCGGCGACTGCACCGGAAGGTCGCCCGCTTTGGTCCCGCGCAGGATGAGGTTGACATAATCCGCCGAGCGCACCTCGAGAGAAGCGCCGTAGCTCATCAGCCCGCCGACGTCGATGAAATAGTGAAACGGATAGATCACCGGGACGCGGTGCTGCGCGGCGGCGTTGACGATGGTGCGCCGGTTGATGACGAGGAAGGGGTCGACGAGCGCGATCATCCCGCCCGGGGGCGCACCGGCATAGCCGCGAATGGCCTGGTCTATGCCGGTTGTGTCGTTGACCGGCAACGGCGTGACGGTCACGCCCAAGGACGCGGCTTCGGATTCGATCGAGTCGAGAAAGAAACGCCCGGCGCGCGGAGCGGTCGCAGGATTGAAGAGCACACCGACGCGCGCGATGGCGGGAGCTGCTTCCCGCAGGAGCTGAAGCCATTTGCCGCCCATTTCGGCGGTGCCGTTGGTGAAGCCGGTGACGTTGCCGCCGGGTCTCGCGAGACTCTCGACGAAGCCATTGCCGACGGGATCGTTGGCGGTGGCGAACACGATCGGGATCGTCTTGGTGGCCGCCGTCAGAGCTGCGGTCTCGATCGTCGACGAGGTCAGGATTACGTCCGGCTTGAGTGCGAGGATTTCCCGGATCGCAGCTTCCTGCTGCGCTGGGCCGCCGAAGCTCGAACGCGTCTCGTAGCGGACATTGACGCCTTCCACCCATCCGCGCTCGGTCATTCCCTGGATCAGAGCGCTCAGTCGCGAGGCAGCGCTCTCCGGTGCACTCCGGTTCGTCAGGGGGTCTCCGAGCGGCAATCCGATCAGGGAGGCGACGACGCGGACCCGGTCCGGCGATGCGGCGAGCGCAAGCCATCCCGCGGCCGATGCACCGGCGAGGCGAATGAAGTTTCGGCGGTCGACCGCCACCGGGGCGAGGGGATGCGCGGACTGCCCGGTCATGAAATAGACTGCACGATGGCCTGTTCCAGCCGGTGTGAATAGCGTGAAAGCGCGGTGATCACAAATGGTGAGGGATCGTGCCTGTGAATGCTCGTTCGCAGCTACCGGGCGTGAGAGCCTAACGGGAGTTTCTTTGCGGCCATCCGTCGAGACGCCCGCGTTTTGGCAGGAGACGAGACTGCAGGATGCCATAATTCCGAATTCTGTCAATGTGAAATTTGAGCGGTGGAAATGCCCGGGCGTCGGTGGGATTGGCGCCGGCGGCGCACGTGATTTCTCATTTAGCGAAAACAACCCCATGCAAAGTAGAAATCGTAGCCCGGGGTAAGCGAAGCGTGATCCGGGATCGCAGCCCGCGGGGCAAACCTGGATTGCGCTGCGCTCCATCCAGGCTTCGGGCGCCGGGTTGACTTGCCTGCCCAACCGAAGCGAATGCGCCCTCGGTTGCGCGCCCGGAGGGATTCTGGTACGTTTGAGGTGCGTGCCTCATTTTTTTCTTCCTTGCAGGCTGGAGCCGACGGCGCCCGCGACTTCCGTTGATCCGGAGCGGCGCTTCGTTGGTCCAGTGGTGGGGAGAAACAGGGTGGCTTGCGTAAATGACATGAAGAGTTGGCCGCGATCGACGGTCGACCGCTTAAAAGGGAGGGATGAATGAAGCGTCTCTTGGTTGCAGGTGTCTCCGTTGCGTTCGCGGTCGCGCTGGGTCTCGGCTCGGCCAACGCGGCGGACAAGAAGGTTCTGGCCTTCGTCGTGAACGGCGCGTCCGACTTCTGGAAAATCGCCGAAGCCGGCGTCAAGAAGGCGCAGGGCGAACTGCCCAATTTCGAGCTTCAGTTCAAATATCCGGAGCAGGCCGCGGCCGCCGTGCAGCAGCGGGTGATGGACGACCTCGTCGCGGCAGGTGCTGCCGGCATCATGGTCAGCGCGGTCGATCCCAAGAACCAGACCGAGCAATTGAACAAGGTCGCTTCGCAGACGGTGCTGTTCACGACCGACAGCGACGCGCCGGCCTCCAAGCGCGTGGCCTATATCGGTTCGTCGAACACCGATCTCGGCAAGGAAGCCGGCAAGCTGATGCTGAAGGCGCTGCCGAGCGGCGGCAAGTGCGTCGGCTTCGTCGGTCTGCCCGGCGCCGACAATGCCCGCGAGCGCATCGAGGGCGTCAAGGAAACGATCAAGGGCTCGAAGGTCGAGCTCGTGGACGTTCGCGGCGACGAGATCGACCAGACCCGCGCCAAGCGCAACGTCGAGGACATCCTCGCCGCGATGCCCGACGTGAGCTGCCTCGTCGGCTTCTACTCCTACAACACGCCGCGCATCTACGAGGTGCTCAAGGAGGCCGGTAAGCTCGGCAAGATCCAGATCATCGGCTTTGACGAGGATCCGATCACACTCGGCGGCGTCAAGGAAGGCAGCATCGCCGGCACCGTCGTCCAGCAGCCGTTCGAGTGGGGCTATCAGGGCATGAAGCTGATGGCCGCCTACATCGGGGGCGACAAGTCGGGCATTCCGGCAAACGGCATCATCATCGTTCCCGGCAAGGTCATCGACAAGGCGAATGTCGACGACTTCATGGCATCGATGAAAGCGATGCTCAAGAAGTAGGGGTGTCAGCGCTGCTCGCAGCCGCCAATGCCTGAGCCGTTCCTCGAATTGGTCGACATCAGCAAGACCTATCCCGGCGTGGTCGCCCTCGACCACGTCGACCTCAAGGTCGCGCCGGGCGAGGTGATCGCGCTGATCGGCGAGAACGGCGCGGGCAAGTCGACCTTGATGCGCGTGCTCGGCGGCGTCGTCGAGCCGAGTGGCGGCCTCATCCGGGTTGACGGCGTCGAGCGGGGCTCGTTCACCGTGGCGGAGGCGATCCAGGCCGGCATCGCCTTTGTCCACCAGGAGCTCAATCTCTTCGACAATCTCGACGTCGCCGGCAACGTCTTCATCGGTCGCGAGCCGGTCCATGGCGGGCCGCTCAGGCTGATCGATCGGCAGGCGCTCTATGCGAAGGTGCGGCCGTTGCTGGAACGGCTCGGCGCCGACTTCGAACCCGACGCGCCACTCGCCGAGCTGTCGCTCGCCCAGCGCCAGCTCGTCGAGATCATGAAGGCGCTCTCGCTCGACGCGCGCCTCGTCATCATGGACGAGCCCACCTCGAGCCTGACGCTCACCGAGACGGACCGCTTGATGCGGGTCATCGCGGGCCTCAAGGCTGACGGCGTCAGCATCATCTTCATCACACACCGCCTCAACGAGGTGATGCAGTGCGCCGATCGCGCGGTGGTGCTGCGCGACGGGCGGATGGTCGGCGCGCTGACCCGCGCAGAGCTGTCGCCGGCCGCGATGATCCGCCTGATGATCGGGCGCGACCTCAAATCGCTGTACGTTCCGCCGGCAGCTCCTCCCGGCAAGGCCGTGCTCGACATCGTCGAAGTCGTTACCGACACATATCCAGAGCGCGCCGTCAGCCTGTCGGTGCGCCGCGGCGAGATTTTGGGGCTTGCGGGCCTCGTCGGATCGGGGCGCACGGAACTCGCGCGGGCCATTTTCGGCGTCGATCCCTTGCGCGGCGGCGCGATCAGGCTGGAGGGCACGCCGATCCGCATTTCCAGTCCCCGTGCCGCGATCGAGCACGGCATCTATCTCGTCCCGGAGGACCGCAAGAGCTCCGGCCTCCTGCTCGACTTCTCGATCGCCGAAAACATCTCGCTGCCGGATCTGTCGTCCTACTTGCGGCTCTGGCTCGTGAACACCGCGCGCGAGACCGAGAACGCCCGCCGCCAGCGCGAGCGCCTCAAGATCCGCGCGCCTGACGTCGAAACCGCCGTGGGCTCGCTGTCCGGCGGCAACCAGCAGAAGGTCGTGCTCGCCAAATGGCTGTCGATGCGGCCGAAAGTCTTGATCTTCGACGAGCCGACGCGCGGCATCGACGTCGGCGCCAAGCAGGAGATCTATGACATGCTGCGCCGCCTGACCGATGCGGGCGTCGCGGTCCTGATGATCTCCAGCGACATGGAGGAGGTGATCGGGGTGAGCGACCGGATCGCGGTCATGCATGAGGGCGCGATCTCCGGTTTCCTTGATCGCAGCCAGTTCAGCGAGCACAATGTGCTGCAACTGGCAGTCGGCCACACAATCTGAGGCGAGGGGCCCTTGAACAAGAAAGATCTGAGCCTTTTGGTCCTGATCCTCGTGGTCGGCGCGGTCGTCACCTTCATCAACCCGCGCTTCCTGCTGGTCGGCAATCTCTCCAATACCGCCAACCAGGTCGGGATGTTCGGCATCTTCTCTATCGCGGAAGCGTTCGTCATCATCATCGGCGGCATCGAGCTGTCGGTCGGCTCGGTCATCGCGCTGCTCGGTGTGCTCTTCATCGACCTCATCGTCAATCACGACGTCAACTGGATGCTGGCCTTTGCGGCAATCATCGCCGGCGGGCTCGCGATCGGCCTCGTACACGGCACGCTCGTCACCAGGATGCACATCCAGCCTTTCGTGGTGACGCTCTGCGGACTTCTGATCTATCGCGGCGCCGCGCGCTACTACACCGAGGACGCGACCGCCGGCTTCGGCTTCGGCGCGAGCTTTCCGACGCTGGAATGGCTGACCGCGGGACGCACCAATGTGCTGGGCTTTCCCTTGCCGCACAGCGTGGTCGCGCTGTTCATCGTCGCTGCGGTCGCCTGGGTGCTGCTGCACCGTTCCGTGTTCGGCCGCTATCTCTACGCCGTCGGCAAGAACGAGGAAGCGGCGCGCTATTCCGGCATCCGCTCCGATCGCGTCGTTGTTTCAGCCTACATCATCTGTGGCGGGCTGACCGCGTTCGCCGCGATCCTGATTGCGATGTACACCCGATCGATCTCGCCGGCGGTGCACGGCTCCTTCTACGAGCTCTACGCGATAGCCGCCGCGGTGCTCGGCGGCTGCTCCTTGCGCGGCGGCGAGGGCTCGATCATCGGCGTCGTGCTCGGCACCGTGCTGCTTCAGGTGCTGCAGAATCTCGTCAATCTCCTGGGCATTCCGAGCTCGCTGAATTTCGCCGTTATGGGGACGGTGATCCTGATCGGCGTGCTCGGCGACCAGTATCTCATGCAGCGCCGCCGCACGACGACCGCAAAGGCGCGGCCGCAGGCGAACGTCGCGGCCGCGCCGCTGGAGCGCGCGAACGCGGAGTGAGGTTGACGCGCGGCGTCAGACCCAGCCGCCGTCGACGACGTAGTGCTGCGACGTGCACGCCGAAGCCTCATCGGAGGCGAGGAACAGCGTCACCTTCGCGATCTCGTCCGGCATCAGCTTGCGTTTCAGGCACTGGCGGCGCATCAGCTCTTCCACGCCTTCCGGGGTCAGCCATTTCGTGACCTGACGCTCGGTCATGATCCAGCCGGGCGCGATCGCGTTGACGCGGATGTTGTAGGGGCCGTAGTCGCGCGCGAGCGAGCGGGTGAGGCCGATCACGCCGGATTTGCTGGCGGTGTAGGCGGCCATGCCGCCTTGTCCCGCCATCCAGGAGACCGAGCCGAAATTGATGATGGCGCCGGCGCTCGCCGCCTTCATGTCCGGCAGGACCGCCTGCGCCGCGAAGAACTGATGCTTCAGGTTCACGGCGATGCGGTCGTCCCAATATTCCGGCGTCACCTCCTCGGTCGGATGCCGCTCGTCATGCGCGGCGTTGTTGACGAGGATGTTGATCGGGCCGTGGGCCTTGCGGGCCTCCGCGATGCCGGTCCGCAAGGCCGCGATATCGGTGAGGTCGACGTGGTGGAAATGCGCCGCGAGGCCTTGGTCTGACAGCTCGCGTGCCAGCCGCGTGCCGTCATCCGCCTTGATATCGAAGAACACGACGACGGATTTTTGCTGCGCAAAGCGCCGCACGATCGCTTCGCCGATGCCGGACGCGCCGCCCGTGACGAGAACGACCTTGTCTGCAAGGTCCGGATAAATGGCGGCCACGATGTCCTCCCAATACTGGTGTCCGGGCAATGCTTGCCCGGCAAAACTACTCGTCGGAACCTTAGCCACATGACCGGTGAGGTGCATAGATCAGAATTTTAGTTGCGTACCTCAAAAAATGAGGGCAGCATTGCCGCAACGACATAAGCAAGACCAAAACCAATAGTCGGGAGGAATGCTGATGAGGCTGCTCAGGAAACTGGGACTCGCTGCTACCGCATGGCTGCTCGCGCAAGGCGCGGCGATGGCCGACACCACGGTGAAATGGCTCCACATCGAGGTCAATCCCGCGCAGGTCAAGATCTGGGAAGAGGTGGCGCGGGCCTATGAGGCCTCGCATCCCGGCGTCAAGATCGAGATGCAGTTCCTCGAGAACGAGGCGTACAAGGCGAAGCTTCCGACCATTCTTCAGTCCAAGGACCGGCCCAACATCATCTATAGCTGGGCGGGCGGCGTGTTGAAGACACAGATCGAGGCCGATGTCCTCGACGACATCACCGACCAGGTGAAGGGTTATTCCGACACGCTGACGCCTGCGGCGCTTGCCGCCTTCAGCAGGGATGGCCGCGTCTACGGCTTGCCGACGGCGCTGTCGCAGGTCGGCTTCCTCTACAACAAGGAGTTGATGGCGAAGGCAAATGTCGATCCAGCCGCCATCAAGACCTGGGACGATCTGCTCGCAGCGGTGAAAACGCTGAAAGCCGCGGGCGTGACGCCGATCGTCGTCGGCGGCGCCGACAAATGGCCGCTGCATTTCTACTGGACGCACCTTGCGGTGCGGATCGGCGGCAAGCCGGCCTTCGATGCCGCGCTGCGCGGCGAAAACGGCGGCTTTGCCGGCGAGACATTCCAGAAATCCGGCGAACTGTTCAAGCAGCTCGTGGACCTCCAGCCGTTCCAGAACGGCTTCCTCGGCTTCAAGAATCCGCAAGCCGTGGGCTATTTCGGCGACGGCAAGGCGGCGATGACGCTCGCCATCAGCACCGTCTATCACCTGCAGCGCGCGCTTGCCGCCGACAAGGTGGGCCTCGGTGAAGACAAGATCGGCTGGTTCGATTTCCCGGTGGTGACCGGTGGCAAGGGCGCGCCATCAGACACGCTCGGCGGTATCACCGGCTGGCTCGTCACCAAGGGCTCGCCGAAAGAGGCGGTCGACTTCCTCAAATACTTCGTCTCCAAGGACGTGCAGACGCGCCTTGCCGCCGGCAATTACATCATTCCCGTGGTGAAGGGCGCCGATGCCGGGCTCAACAACGCCTTCATGAAGCGCATCGCGGACAATCTTGCGAAATCGAACTACCACCAGAACTTCTATGACCAGAGCCTCGGTCCTTCCGTCGGTCGCGTCGTCAACGACGTCGCGGCGGAGATTGCCGGCGGCAGCATGAGCCCGCAGGATGCGGCCAAAGCGATCGAGGCAGCCTGGAAGCAGGGCAACTGACCGTGGCGCGGCGGATGGCGACTTCGCCGGCGATGGGTGTGGTTGAGCCCGCACCATCGCCGATCGCGGTGCGCGGTCCGAGCTGGGACGGCCGGCTCACCGTGCTCGTGCTGTTCCTTCCGCCGGCGCTGCTGCTGTTCACCCTGTTCGTCGTGGTGCCGATCGGGGAGGCGGCCTGGTATTCCACCTTCACCTGGAACGGTTTTGGCCGGCCGACCAACTGGATCGGGCTCGACAATTACCGCTTCGTGCTCCAGACGCGCGCCTTCTGGCTCGCGCTGCGCAACAACGGCCTGATCATCGCGGTCTCGCTGCTCGTCCAGTTGCCGCTGGCGCTGACCCTCGCGCTCATGCTCGCCGAACGCTTTCGCGGCGCGGTCGCGCTGCGCATGCTGTTCTTCATGCCTTACATCCTGGCCGAGATCGCCACCGGGCTGATCTTCTCGTTCGTTTATGACGGTGATTACGGCCTCGTCGCCTCGATCTGGCGCGCCTTCGGTAGCGAAGCGCCGCATCTGCTCGCCTCGACCGACACCGCGATGCTGGCGGTGCTCATCGTGATCGTCTGGAAGTATTTTGGCTTCCACATGATGCTGTTCATCGCCGCGCTGCAGAGCCTCGACAGGAGCCTGATCGAGGCGGCGCGCATCGACGGCGCAACGCGCTCGCAGACGCTGCGCCACGTCGTGATTCCCTTGCTCTATCCGACCATTCGTCTCTCGGTATTCTTCGCCATCATAGGGTCGTTGCAGCTATTCGACCTGGTGATGCCGTTGACGCGTGGGGGGCCGGCGGATTCCTCGAATACGATGGTGAGCTTCCTCTACAACAACGGCATCTCGCGCATGCGGGTCGGCTATGGCAGCGCCATCGGTGTCATCCTGTTCATGATCTGTGTCACCTTCGCCTTCACCTACAAGCGATGGTTCATGCGCGATGAGTAACGTCGAGGTCACCCGCGCGCCGTTCGATCCCGCCGTGCTGTACAAGGCGATGTTCCTTGCTCTCGTCGCGATCTTCGTCGCGATGCCGCTGCTCGCGACCGTGCTCGGCGGCTTCAAGACGCTCGGCGAATTGCGCGTCAATCCGTTCGGTCTGCCGCGGCACTGGGAATGGCAGAACTACGCCGACATCCTGTTCTCGCAGCGCTACTGGCAGCTCCTGCGCAATTCACTCATCATCTCGACGCTGACGGTGACGCTCACTCTGATCGTCGCGTCGATGGCGGCATTCACCTTCGCCCATGTCCGGTTCTTCGGCAGCTCGATGCTGCTGAGCTACTTGACGCTGGGACTATTGTTTCCGGCCGCAACCGCCGTGCTGCCGCTGTTCATCAAGGTGCGGGATCTCGGGCTGCTCGATACCTATCTCGGCGTCGTGCTGCCGCAGGTCGCCTTCAGCCTCGCCATGAGCATCCTGCTGCTCAGGCGTTTCTTCAAGGACATCCCCTACGAGCTGCTCGAGGCGGCGCTGGTCGATGGTTGCAGCTACATCAAATTCTTCCGCTACGTGACGCTGCCGCTGTCGCGGCCGATCCTGGCCACCGTCGGCACCATCACCTTCGTCAATAGCTGGAACGCCTATCTGTTGCCGTTGGTGATGCTCAACACCGATGCGCTTTATCCCTGGCCGCTCGGCATCATGGTTTACCAGGGCGAATATTCGTCGGAGTGGCACCTGATCCTCGCCTTCATCACATTGACCATCCTGCCGACGATCATCCTCTTCCTCTTGGCGCAGAAGCACATCGTCGCCGGTCTCACCGCGGGCGCAGTCAAGGGATGAACGACACCTCACGGAGACAAGAATGAGAAAAGTCGGCATCGGCATCATCGGTTGCGGCAATATCAGCACCGCGTACCTCAAGGCAGCGCAGGGCTTCCCGGTCCTCGACATTCGCGCGCTCGCCGACATGCGCAGCGATGCGGCGGAAAAACGGGGGGCCGAGTTCGGCCTGCCCGCGATGCGCGTGGACCAGTTGCTCAAGCGCGACGATATCGAGATCGTGGTCAATCTCACGGTGCCGCTCGCCCACACCGACGTCAGCCTCGCGGTCCTGAACGCGGGCAAGCACGTTCATTCCGAGAAGCCGCTGGGCGTCAATGTCGCCGAGGCGTGCAAGGTGATGGATCTCGCCGCGCAAAAGAACCTGCGTGTTGGCTGCGCGCCGGACACCTTCCTCGGCGGCGGCCACCAGACGGCGCGGAAGCTGATCGACGACGGCGCCATCGGCACGCCGGTCGCGGGCAGCGCATTCTTCATGTGCCCTGGCCACGAACGCTGGCATCCGGCGCCGGGCTTCTACTATTTGCGCGGCGGCGGGCCGATGCTGGACATGGGGCCATATTATATCACCGACCTCGTGCAACTGCTCGGTCCCGTCGCGAGCGTGATGGGCTCGACCGCGCGGCCGAGATCCGAGCGTCTCGTGACCAGCCAGCCGATGAACGGCCAGATGATCCCTGTCGAGGTCGCAACCCACGTGGCCGGCACGCTTGAATTTGAAAGCGGCGCGGTGGTCTCGATCGCCATGAGCTTTGACGTGCCGAAGCACCGACATGCGCCGATCGAGATCTATGGCGACAAGGGCAGCATGCTGGTCCCCGATCCCAACCGCTTCGGCGGCGAGGTGCAGGTGGCGAAGACCGGCGGCGAGTGGGAGGCCGTGCCGCTGACCCATGGCCATGTCGAAGGCGAATTCCGCTCGATCGGCGTCGCCGATATGGCAACCGCAATCGTCACCAACCGGCCGCACCGCGCCAGCGGCGCGCTCGCTTTCCACGTGCTGGAGGCGATGGAAGCGTTCCAGGCCTCCGCCGATGAGGGACGCCGCGTCAAAATCGAGAGCCGCGTCGAGCGGCCGGCGATGTTGCCGGCCGGGCGTGAGACCGGACAGATCGACTGAGGATCATGACAATGCGCAAGGCAATGATTGTATGGGGTGGCTGGCCGGGACACGATCCTGATCTGTGCGCCTCGATGATACGAGGCTGGCTGAAGCAGGAAGGCTTCGAGGTCCGTATCGAGACCACGACGGCGGCGTTCGCCGATCCCGCGATCCACGACCTCTCGCTGATCATTCCGATCTACACCATGTCGAAGATCGAGAAGCCGGAGGCGCTCAACCTCTGCGCGGCCGTGCGCGGCGGCGTCGGACTCGCGGGTCATCATGGCGGCATGTGCGACGCCTTCCGGGAGTCCGTCGATTATCAATTCCTCTGCGGCGGCCAGTGGGTTGCCCATCCCGGCAACATCATCGACTACAGGGTGGACTTGACGAAGCCGGATGACCCCATCATGAAGGGTCTGAAGAGCTTTGAGCATCGATCCGAGCAGTACTACATGCATGTCGACCCCGCCAACGAAGTGCTGGCCACGACGACGTTTTCCGGCGAGCACGCGCCCTGGATCGAGGGCGTGGTGATGCCCGTGGTCTGGAAGAAGCGCTATGGCGAGGGCAGGGTGTTTTATTCCTCGCTCGGCCACCGCGCCTATGAACTGGACGTGCCCGAGATCAGGACCATGATGATCCGCGGCATGCTGTGGGCCGCGCGCGGATGACGGGCGGCGAGACGCAATCGGCCATGCGCGCGACGCTGGAAGACGTCGCGCGCATGGCCGGAGTGTCGCTCGCAACTGTCGATCGGGTCGTCAACCGTCGCGAAGGCGTGCGTGCCAAAACTGTGGCGCGCGTGGAGGCGGCGGTCGCAAAGCTTGGCTATCGCGCCGATGTCGCCGCCGCCCGGCTCGCTCGTGGCCAGACGTTCCGCTTCGCCTTCGTGCTGCCGACCGGCAGCAACAGCTTCATGACCAACCTGACCGAGCAAGTGCAACGTACGGCTGAATGGCTCGCGAGCCAGCGCGGATTCATCGATATCCTGCACGTCGACGTGTTCGACCCGGACGTGCTGGCCCGCACCCTGGAAGAGCTGTCGACGGCCTATCACGGTGTCGCCGTCATCGCGCTCGATCATCCGCGCGTGCGTGCTGCGATCGACGATCTCGCGGCCCGCGGGGTTGCCGTGGTGACGCTGGTCTCGGACGCGCCGAGCGCGCGGCGCCTGCACTATGTCGGTATCGACAATCCGGCCGCCGGTCGCACGGCTGCGACCCTGATGGGACGCTTCCTTTCGGGACGCACAGGCAGCGTGGCCGTCATCGCCGGCTCGCTGTCGCTACGCGATCACACCGAGCGACAATTTGGCTTCCACCAGATTCTGACGAGCGAATATCCGGATCTGGTTGTGCTGCCGGTGCTGGAGGGGCGCGACGACAGCAAGCGCACGCGCGTACTGACCACAGAGCTCTTGTCGCGACGGTCCGATCTGCTTGGCATCTACTCCTGCGGAGCGGGCAATCGCGGCATCGCGGAGGCGTTGGAAGCCTCGGGTCGTGCCCGCGATGTGGTCTGGATCGCCCACGAGCTCACCCAGTTCACGGGGCGCTTTCTGGTGCGCGGCACCATCGATGCGATCATCAACCAGGATCCCGGCCACGAGGCGCGCTCCGCCGCGCGCGTGTTGCTCGCGCATTGCTCGGGCGAGCCGATCAGTGCTGACCAGGAGCGTATCCGCATCGATATCTTCTTGCGGGACAATCTGCCGTGACAGAGCGCCTCAGCGCCGGATCGTGACGTCCGTCGACGGCCGCCGGTGTTCCCAGTCGACCCGCTCGAGCTCGGGACGATCGAGCTCGGCCTCGGGATAGCCGATGCAGAGATAGCCGATGAATTTCCAGTTGACGGGCACGTCGAGAATCTCGCGCACGCGGGCGGGGTTAAGGATCGACACCCAGCCGATGCCGATGCCGTCGGCGCGCGCAGCGAGCCAGGCCGAGACGATTGCGGCGACGACTGAATAGTCGAGGGTCTCCGGCATCGTCGCGCGGCCGAGGCCGTGCCCGGTCTCGCACGTTTTTTCTGAAAACACCGCCAGATGTCCGGGTGCCTCTTCGAGGCCGGCGAGCTTGAGGGCGGCATAGCGCGCGGCGCGCTCGCCGGAATAGGTTTTGAGCGCGTCCGCGTTGCAGATCTTGAAGTCGTCGATGATGGCGCCGCGCCGCGCCGGATCCTCGACGATCACGAAGCGCCAGGGCTGGCTGAGCCCGACCGATGGCGAGAGACACGCGATGTCGATCAGCCGCTCCAGCGTGCCCTCGGGCAGCGGGTCTCTCCGGAAGCGCCGCACGTCGCGCCGCCAGACGAAGAGCTCGCGCAATTGCCGGCGGAAATCGTCGTCAAAAGAGACCATCATCAGGCGGCCGCATGAAACAGCGAGGCGGCCATCAGCAGGATGGCGGTCTCGGCGACTTGCTCGTAAGCACCGAGTATATCACCGGTCTGTCCCCCGAGCTGCCTGATCGCGAGCCAGGCGATCAGCAGGCCGAGAAAGGCGAGGAGGATCACGGCCAGGATTGCCTTGCCCGGCCCAAAGCCGATCGCGAGTACGATGGCACCGAGGCCGAGCGCAATGGCGGCGTTTGGCCCTGCGGGCCGGCCGGCGCCCGCGGACAATCCATCCGTTCGCGCCGGCGGCACCAGCGCCATGAACAGCGGCAGGCCTGCGCGCGCGGCGACATGCGCTAGCAATAGAGCGATGAGGATCGAGCGCGGGGCGGCGATGGCGGCGAGAGCGCTCCAGCGCAGTGTTAGCGAGACAATGAGCGCGCACACGCCAAAACTGCCGATCCGGCTGTCGCGCATGATCTCGAGTTTTCGCGCGCGCGTCGAACCACCGAGACCGTCGGCGGCGTCCGCGAGCCCGTCCTCGTGCAGTGCTCCGGTGATGATGATCGTGCTCGCAAGCGCCAGCATCGCGGCGGGACCGGGCGTCACGCCGAGCGCATGTGCGCTTCCGTACACGCCGGCACTGAGGAGACCGATCAGCAATCCCGCGACCGGCAGTGTCCAGCCCGCACGCGCAATGTCGCCATCGCCGACCGGCGTCGACGGGCCGAGCGGCAGGATGGTGGCGAGCGACACGCCGATCCGCAAATCCGTGACGATGGCGGTGAGTTGCGTGCGGTTGGTCATAGCTTCACTTGACCTTCATCGGCAGGCCCGAAACCACGAGCTCGACCTCGTCGGCGACTTCGGCAACCGCCTGGTTCAGCAGGCCTGCGGCATCGCGAAACCTGCGCGCCAGCGCATTGTCGGGCACGATGCCGAGGCCGACCTCGTTGGTCACGAGGATCACCGGGCTCTGTTGCCTGCGAAGTGCAGCGGCGAGCAGCGCTGCCTCGTTCGACCAGTCGCGGCCGGCATGGAGCAGGTTGGAGAGCCACAGCGTCAGGCAGTCGACGAGCCGTGCCCCGCCGCCGTCGGTCGCATCGAGCGCCGCCACGAGATCGAGCGGCGTCTCGCGCTCGATCCACTCGTCGCCGCGGCGGGCGCGATGGTGCGCGATCCGCTCCGCCATCTCCGCATCGAGCGCCTCCGCGGTCGCGATGTAGACGGGCCGGCCGGGAAAGCTGCGGACGCGCGCCTCGGCGCGACGGCTTTTCCCGGACCTCGCCCCTCCCGTGATCAGGACAACCGCCATGAAACCTCCCGTTCTGACCCGCACTAACCACCAAACGGGTGCAAAGACAAAGCCGAAATCGGCGAGGAGGGGCTTGCGCTGTGACCCAAATCTTGCGCATCAGGGCATGCGAGGAGATGTGACGTGGGATTTGCCGGTGCGATGGCGGTAGCGATGACTGTGGATGCCATCTGGGGATGGCCCGCCGCATTGTTCGCGCGGATCGGCCATCCCGTGACCTGGATCGGCAGGTTGATCGCTCTGCTCGATCGCAACTGGAACAGGTCCAAAGATGCGCCCGAGGCGCGGCGCATGGCCGGCGTCGCCGCCGCACTTCTGGTGATCGCGTTGTGCGCCGGCATCGGCTGGATCGTGCAGAGCTGGCTCGTTCCCGGGTGGAGCGCCGTCCTGCTTGGGGTTCTGGCCTGGCCGCTGGTCGCACTGCGCTCGCTCCACGATCACGTCGCTGCCGTCGCGCAGCGCCTGCAGTCGGGCGATATCGACGCGGCGCGGCTTGCGGTCGCAGAGATCGTCGGCCGCGATCCCGCGTCCCTCGATGAGGCCGGGATTGCGCGTGCGGCGCTCGAGAGCCTCGCAGAGAATGCTTCCGACGGCATCGTGGCGCCGGTGTTTTGGGGCGCGCTGCTCGGCCTGCCCGGCATCCTTGGCTACAAGGCGATCAACACGCTTGATTCCATGATCGGTCATCGCTCCGAGCGTCACCTCTGGTTCGGCTGGGCAGCCGCGCGCATCGACGACGTCGCCAATTTCATTCCGGCGCGGCTGACGGGCCTGTTGTTCGCGCTGGTGACGGCGCACCCTTGGGCGCCCTTGTCCTGCATGTCGCGCGATGCAAATCGCCATCGCTCGCCGAATGCCGGCTGGCCGGAAGCGGCAATGGCGGGTGCGCTCGGCGTGCGCCTGAGCGGGCCGCGCAGCTATCACGGCGCTGTGACCGAGGAGCCCTGGCTGAACGCGGGCGCGCGCGATCCGCTTGGCGCTGACATCCGGTTGGGCCTGAAACTCTACGTTCGCGCGATGCTGCTGCTGGGCGGCTTACTCGTAGCATTGGCATTGGTTTGAGGGGCGGCGATGCGCGAGCATGGTGGCAATCTCGACTCCGCGATGCAGCGTTTCGGCGGGCGCATCAAGGACTGGATCGATCTGTCGACCGGCATCAATCGGCAGCCTTACGCGGTGGGCGAGATCGAACAGCACGCATGGCGTGCGCTGCCGTCGCGATCCGAGATTGAAGCGCTGCACGAGGCCGCGCGGCAGGCCTATGCAACGCAGGCGCCGCTGCTCGCCATGGCCGGCGCGCAGGCGGCGATCCAGTGTCTGCCGAGTTTGTCGCGCAAGGGCCGCGCGCGCATTCTCGCGCCGACCTACAATGAATATGCCGCGGTGCTTTCTCCGGTCGGCTGGGACGTTGCCGAGGTCTCCAATCTCGACGCGCTCGCTGGTGCCGATCTCGCCGTCGTCGTCAATCCCAACAATCCCGACGGTCGGCAGCATGACAAGGCCGATCTGCTTGCAATCTTGCCGCGCGTCGGTCGCCTCGTGATCGATGAGAGTTTTGCCGATGCGCTGCCCGAACTCTCGCTCGCGCCCGAAGCTGGCCAGGGCGGCCTCCTGATCCTGCGCTCGTTTGGCAAGTTTTACGGATTGGCAGGCTTGCGCCTTGGCTTTGTGCTCGGCGCGGAAGCGGACATTGCAACGCTCGTAGCGATGGCGGGGCCGTGGCCGGTCTCAGGCGCTGCGATCGCCGTCGGTCGGCGCGCGCTGCTCGATCGCGAATGGGCCAGCGCAACGACGGCGCGGCTCGGCCAAGACTGCGCACGTCTCGATGCCATGGCGACTGCGCAAGGATGGCGGCTGATCGGCGGCACGCCACTGTTTCGTCTGTACGATGTCGGTGATGCGCTTGCCGCGCAGGATAAGCTCGCGCGCGGCCGGATCTGGTCGCGCGTCTTCAGCCAGCAGCCGAATTGGCTGCGCCTGGGCCTGCCGGGCGACGAGAGGGAATGGGCGCGTCTTGCGTCAACGCTCTCCAGTTGACCTTCAGCGCGCCAGCGCGAGCAGGCCTTCGACGTCGAGATGGGCCTCGATGTGATCGGCGAGTGCGTCGAGCGCGCTCTCGACCCTTGCGCCGTATGGCTGGTCTGTCGTGGGAATATCGAGCTGCGCGAGGAACGCCTTGCGGAAACCGTCCGACGTGAACAGCCCATGCAGATAACTGCCGTGCACGCGCCCATCGCTGGAGATGGCGCCCTCCGGTGCACCATCGAGCATCGCGAAGGGACGCGCGCGATCCGGCCCATCGGTGCGGCCAATGTGAATCTCGTAAGCGTCAATCGGCTCGCTGGTCCCGGCATGGCGCGCGGTGACGCGCGTCAGCGTTTTTTGCGGCGACATCACCGTCGTCACCTCAAGAAGGCCGAGGCCGGCTGTCGCGCCGGTCGAGCCCTCGATGCCTTCGGGATCATCCACGCTGCGGCCGAGCATCTGGTAGCCGCCGCAGACACCCAGCACGTGCCCGCCGCGGCGGTGATGTGCGAGGAGATCGATGTCCCAGCCTTGCGCGCGCAGGAAGGCGAGGTCGCCGCGCGTCGATTTCGAGCCAGGGATGATGACGAGCTGTACGTCGCCCGCGATGGCTTCGCCGGGACGGACCATCACGAGGTCAACGTTTGGTTCGAGCTTGAGCGGATCGAGATCGTCGAAATTGGCGATCCGCGACAGCGCCAGAAACGCGATCTTGCATCTGCCGGGCCTTCGCGCGTCGCCCAATCCCAGTGCATCCTCGGCCGGCAATTCGCCGGCGCGGTTAAACCAGGGCAGCACGCCAAAGCCGCGCCAGGATGTCTTGTCCTGGATCAGCCGGTAGCCGTCGTCGAACAGCGTGGGATCACCGCGGAACTTGTTGATGACGAACCCCTGGATCATCGCGGCATCGTCAGGATCGATCACGGTCTTGATGCCGACGAGCTGCGCGATGACGCCGCCGCGGTCGATGTCGCCGACCAGCACCACCGGAACATCAGCCTTGCGGGCAAAGCCCATATTGGCGATGTCGGCCTTGCGCAGATTGACTTCGGCCGGGCTGCCGGCGCCTTCGACCAGCACGAGATCGGCGCGCGTCTTCAGCCGTTCGAAGCTTTCGAGCACGGCGCCCATCAGCGTCGGCTTCATCGCCGCGTAGTCGCGGGCGCGCGCGGTGGCGATGCGCTTGCCTTGGACGATGACTTGCGCGCCGACATCGGTCTCGGGCTTGAGCAGCACGGGATTCATGTCGGTGTGCGGCTCGACGCCGGCGGCGAGCGCCTGGAGCGCCTGCGCGCGGCCGATCTCTCCGCCATCGACGGTCACCGCCGCATTGTTCGACATGTTCTGCGGCTTGAAGGGAAGCACGCGCAGGCCGCGGCGCTTTGCGGCACGCGCAAGGCCCGCGACGACGAGCGACTTGCCCACGTCCGAGCCCGCTCCCTGGATCATCAATGCGCGCGCCATCGAAGTCTCAGAACTCGACGCCGGCTTGTGCCTTGATGCCGGAGCGGAACGGATGTTTCACCAGCGTCATCTCGGTGACGAGATCGGCGATCTCGATCAGCTCGTCCTTGGCGTTGCGTCCGGTGAGGACGACATGCGTCAGCGGCGGCTTCTGCGTTTTCAGGAAGTCGACGACCTCGGCAATATCGAGATAGTCGTAGCGCATTGCGATGTTGATCTCGTCGAGCACGACCATGCGCAAATTGGGGTCGAGGATCAGCTCCTTCGCCTTCTCCCAGCCGGCCTTCGCCGCGGCGATGTCGCGGGCGCGGTCCTGCGTCTCCCAGGTAAAACCTTCGCCCATGGCGTGGAACTGGCAGAGATCGCCAAAATGCCCGGTGAGCAGGCGGCGCTCGCCGGTATCCCAGGCGCCCTTGATGAACTGGACGACCGCGCAAGGGAAGCCATGCGCGACGCAACGAACGATCATGCCGAAGGCGGAGGAGGACTTGCCCTTGCCCGCGCCGGTATGGACGATGATCAGCCCCTTTTCGCCGCTCTTGGTCGCCATGATCTTGTCGCGGGCAACCTTCTTCTTCGCCATTTTCGTGGCATGCCGGGCGTCGGTGTCTTGCACCGCTGGGGTATCCGGTTCAGGCGTCATCTGAAATGGTCCTTCGGCTTGACAAGTGGCGGCCATGGGCAAATGGTGGGCCAGTGTTGGTTCCTGTCCTACGACAGGCGAAGAGGGAATGCGATAGGGCTCGAATCGGCAAGATTCGTGTTCGAAAAGCAGCCGCCCCCGCGACCGTGACCGGAGAGATGCCCGAAGCCACTGATCCCATGGGATCGGGAAGGCGGGGATCGAAGGGAAATACCCTGCTCCGCAAGCCGGGAGACCTGCCAGCGCGACTGTTTTGGACCGGCGGACGGGGTGTTCCGCGACGGGGAAACGGACCCTCTTTCGAGCGGTTCGTGCGCCTCATCGCCTCCCGCAGATATCCTGGAAGGGGCGATGGCCGTCACACTTCACGTTTGTATCACCTGCCGCGCCGGGCAGACACCCGGCGAAGGTGAAGCCACGCCCGGCGCACGGCTGCATGCCGCGATCCTCGAGGCCGGCGTGCCCGAGGGCGTCAACCTGGTTCCCGTCGAATGCCTCTCGGCGTGTAGCCAGGGCTGCTCGGTCGCACTCAGCGCGCCGGGCCGATGGTCCTACGTCTACGGCCGCCTGTCGGATGCCAATGCGAACGATGTGATCGCAGGCGCTTCGGCTTACGCGGCTGCGCCCGACGGCATCGTGCCATGGCGCAGCCGCCCCGAAATCTTCCGCAAGCAATCGCTTGCCCGCATTCCCCCCATCGCCGTCGTGCCGGAGGCCGCCGAATGAACACGCTCGCAAAAGTCCCGGTCACGGTCGTCACGGGTTTTCTGGGATCAGGCAAGACGACGCTGATCCAGCATCTGATCAGCAATGCCAACGGCAAGAAGCTCGCGGTGCTCGTCAACGAATTCGGCAGCGAAGGTGTTGACGGCGAGATCCTGAAATCCTGCGCAGATGCCAATTGCCCGGAGGAAAACATCGTCGAACTCGCCAATGGCTGCATCTGCTGCACCGTGGCCGACGATTTCATTCCGGCGATGGAGCAACTGCTCGCACGTCGGGTGAGGCCGGATCATATTCTGATCGAAACGTCGGGGCTGGCCTTGCCGAAGCCGCTGCTGAAAGCGTTCGACTGGCCGGAGATCCGCTCACGCATCACGGTCGACGGCGTGATTGCGCTCGCCGACGCCGAGGCTGTCGCGGCCGGACGCTTCGCGCCCGATCCGGCTGCGGTGGAGGCGCAGCGCGCGGCGGATGAGAATCTCGATCACGAGACGCCGCTGTCGGAGGTGTTCGAGGACCAGATCGCCTGCGCCGATATCGTGCTCCTGACCAAGGCCGATCTTGCCGGCGCGGCGGGACTCGAAGCAGCGAAGGCGGCGATCGCGGCGGAAATGCCGCGCCCCGTTCCAATGCTGCCGGTCGTCGACGGCGCGGTGGACTTGCGCGTGATCCTCGGTCTTGAGGCGGCGGCCGAAGATGATCTCGCCGCGCGCCCCTCGCATCACGACGGCGAGGACGATCACGAGCACAATGATTTCAACTCCGTCGTGATCGATCTGCCTGAGGTCGTCGACGTCGAGGCGCTGATCGCCTCGGTGCAACGGCTGGCGCGCGAGCAGAACGTGCTGCGCGCAAAGGGCTATATCGCGGTCAAGGGCAAACCGATGCGGCTGTTGCTGCAATCGGTCGGCGAACGCGTGCGGCACCAGTTCGATCAGCCCTGGGGCGTGCGTCCCCGGCAATCCAAGCTGGTCGTGATCGGCGAGCATGGCGACATCGACGAGACCGCGATCAAGGCAGGACTTGGTATCTCAGGGCTTGGGATCTGATGCACGTCGTCTTCCGCGAGAGCCGTGGTCTGGAAGAGACTGCGACGCCAAGGGACATCGGCCAGGATCCGGCCGATCTCGTGGTGCTCTCGTTCTCGGACTCAGATCTCGCCGCGTTCGCGGCTGGTTGGCGGCGAGGGTGCGCGAGCCTGCCGTCGCTGCGGCTGGCGAATCTCGCCGAGCTGCGTCATCCGTTGTCGGTCGACACCTATATCGAGCGGACGCTGTCGCAAGCGCGCGGCATTCTGCTGCGCCTGATCGGCGGCGAGTCCTATTGGGCGTATGGGCTTGCAGCCCTGCAGCAACTGGCGAAGGACCGCGGCATCGCGCTTGCCGTGTTGCCAGCGGATGGTCGCGACGATGAACGGCTGGATGCGTTCTCGACCTTGCCGGTCTCGACGCTCAGACGGCTGAAAGTGCTCTGCGACAAGGGCGGACCGGTCGCCGCACAAGCCGCGATCGCGCAGCTTGCGCTGGCCTCGGGTCTCTATGCGGGACCGGTGGTAGGTGAG
Organism: Bradyrhizobium sp. UFLA05-89; assembly: GCF_059803475.1. NCBI lineage: Bacteria > Pseudomonadati > Pseudomonadota > Alphaproteobacteria > Hyphomicrobiales > Nitrobacteraceae > Bradyrhizobium > Bradyrhizobium sp. UFLA05-89. Next base: position 47,944 of record NZ_JBANBA010000051.1, read on the forward strand.
ATCGAGGTTCCCGAGATTGGATTTTACGAGCCGGGAAGCGGCGTTGTCGGGGCGCTGCCCGACCCCGGCGGAAAACCTCGCGCGATCGTGACCTTCTATCGCTCTTATCTCACGGCCGCCGATACTGCGCCCGTCGATGCGCTGATCGCAGCGCTGCGCGAGAGAGGTTTCGAAGCCTTTGGTGTCTTCGTTACATCGTTGAAAGCGCCCGGCGTGGCGGATTGGCTACGCGCACTGTTTGCACAATGTCTGCCAGCGGCCATCGTCAACGCGACGGCGTTCTCTGCGCTTGGCGATGACGGCACGACGCCGTTCGATGCTGCGTCATGCCCGGTCTTCCAGGTCGCGCTCTCCACGGCACGTCGTGAGGACTGGGCCGAGTCGCTCCGCGGTCTCTCGCCGGGCGATCTTGCGATGCACGTCGTGCTGCCGGAGGTCGACGGCCGCGTGTTTGCGGGCGTGGTGAGCTTCAAGTCGGCTGGCGAGCGCGATCCTGATCTGCAATTCGCGCATCTCGCCCATCGGCCGGACGAAGAGCGCATTGCCGCCGTCGTTGCGCGCGTGGCGGCCTGGCAGCGGCTCGCGGAGAAGCCGGCAAGCGAGAAGCGGCTGGCGATCGTGCTCTCCAACTATCCCGGTCGGCCGCACCAGATCGCCCACGCGGTCGGGCTCGATGCGCTTGCGTCCGTCGAGGCGCTGCTCTCTGATCTCAGCGAAGCTGGCTTCGATGTTGAACCACAGAGTGCTCTCGGCGATCACTTGCTGAAACAGGAATTGACGTGGAGCGCAGCCGATTATCGCGCGGCGCTTTCCCGCCTTCCGCAGGCATTGCAGGACGATCTGGCCCGCGCCTGGGGGCCGCCGGAGAATGATCCGAGCTGCCGCGGCGGCGCATTTCATTTCGCGGCGATCAGAAGCGGCAAGGCTATCATCGCGGTGCAGCCGGAACGTGGCTATGTCAGTCACCGCGACGCCGACTATCACGATCTTTCGCGCACCCCGCGCCATGCCTATGTCGCGTTCTATCTCTGGCTCCGGCAGCAGGGCATGGACGCCGTCGTGCACATGGGCGCGCATGGCACGCTGGAATGGCTGCCGGGGAAATCCGTGGCGTTGTCGTCGTCCTGCTGGCCCGAGGCGCTGATCGGCGGTCTGCCTGTCGTCTATCCCTTCATCGTCAACGACCCCGGCGAGGCCGCGCAGGCCAAGCGGCGCACCGGTGCGGTGACGATCGGCCATCTGCCACCGGCGCTGGCGAAGTCCGCGGTGCCGGAGGGCTTGCGCCGGCTCGAGCAGCTGCTCGACGAATATTCGACCGCCGACGGCCTCGATCCCGCGCGCCGGCACCGGCTCATTGCCGCTATCCGCGACGAGGCGCACGCGGCCGGCCTCGACGCCGACCTCGGCCTTGCCGCATCGGCGCTATCTGCCGAAGCGATTCCACGCATCGACCGTTTCGTCTGCGATCTCAAGGAAAGCCAGTTCGGCGATGGCCTGCATGTGTTCGGTCGGGGGATTTGCGGCGAAGCGGAGAGGGACGCGCTCATTGCGGCGCTGTCCGGCAGGCGCGTCGCCCCCGGGCCAGCGGGCTCGCCCTATCGCGGGCGCCAGGACGTGCTGCCGACCGGGCGCAACCTGTTCGCCGTCGATCCGCGCGCCGTGCCGACGCCGTCGGCGCATGCGCAAGGTGTGAAGCTCGCCGAAGAACTGTTGCGCCGCCACTTGCAGGATCACGGCGACTGGCCGAAGGGGCTCGTCGTCGATCTCTGGGGGTCCGCGACCATGCGCACGGCGGGTGAGGAGTTTGCGATGGCGTTGCATCTGGCCGGGCTCGCGCCGCGCTGGGATCACGCATCAGGACGCGTGACTGGCTACGACATGATCGCGCTGGCCGAGCTCGGCCGTCCTCGCATCGACGTCACACTTCGCGTGTCGGGACTGTTCCGCGACGTCTTCGCGGGTCTCGCCCAATTGTTCGAGGCAGCCAGCGAGGCACTCTCGACCCGCGAAGACGAGGGTAACGAAAATCCCTATCGCACGCGCGCCGCGCGCGTGTTCGGGCCACGTCCCGGACAATATGGCGTCGGCCTCTCCTCGATACCGGATGTCTTCACTGAAGGTTCGCGTGAGGCGGCCGGCGAGGCCTGGCTGTCGGCGTCATCCTGGGCGTTGTCTTCAGACGGCGAGATGCGGCCCGATCGCGCCGGCATCGAGACGAGGCTCGCCAGCGCCAACGCCTTCGTCCATGTGCAGGATCTGCCAGAGACAGACCTGCTGCTCGCCGCCGACTATGCCGCGCATGAGGCGGGCGTTGCGGCTGCGGCGGCAAAGCTAGGCGTGGCCGCGCCGTCGCTCTATCACCTCGACGCGACGCGGCCCGACCAGCCGCAGGCGCGCGCGCTTACGGAAGAGATTTCGCGCGTCGTTCGCGCCCGCGCCGCCAACCCGGACTGGATCGCAGGCATGATGCGCCATGGTTTTCGCGGCGCTGCCGAGATCACTGCGACGCTCGAGCACATGGCCGCATTCGCGCATCTGGCGGGCGCCGTGCCGCCGCATCTGTTCGATGTCTATTATGATGCGACCCTAGGCAACGACGATGTCCGGTCGTTCATGGCGCGGGAAAATCCGGCCGCCTTGGCTGCGATCGAAATCTGCTTCGCTCGCCTGCACGAAGCCGCCCTCTGGAAGACCCGCCGCAACTCGATCGCGGCGGCGCTGAAGGAGGCCTCATGAGCGCGGTCGCGATCAAGGGCTGGTGTCCCGGCGCGCTGCGGCCGATGCTGTCGGGTGACGGCCTCGTGGTCCGCGTGCGCCCGCATGGCGGCCGGCTGGCGGCGGCGCAGGCGGCAGGCATTGCGGAGCTTGCCGCGCGGTATGGCAACGGTTTGATCGACGTGACCAGCCGGGCCAATCTTCAAGTGAGGGGCGTGACCGAGGCGGCGCATCTGCCTCTCCTCGACGGCCTCGCGCAATTGGGCCTGCTCGATTCCGATCCGGAGACCGAATCACGACGCAATATTCTGGTGACGCCATTCTGGAACGCCGGCGACGACACCTGCCTGCTCGCCGACGAGCTCGAGCAGGCTCTTGCGGGTAGCGCGCTCGATCTTCCGACCAAGTTCGGCTTTGCCATTGATGACGGTCGTGAGCGTGTGCTGACGAGCGCATCCGCGGACATCCGGATCGAGCGCGACCGTACGGGGGCGCTCATGGTGCGTGCCGATGGCGCGCAACTTGGGCGCGCGGTTACGCGGCGAGAAGTTGTGACCGCGGCGCTCGCGCTGGCAGAGTGGTTCGTGGCATCCCGTGACGCCAAGGTCAGGCGAGGGCGGATGGCAGCGCATATCGCTGCCGGCGCGAAATTGCCTGACGCCTTGCGTGGCGGGGTCGAGCCTGCCGTCACGGCAGCTGCAGCCCGTCCCGATCTTTACCCGCAAGGCGCGATGATTGGTGCGGCCTTTGGGCAGTTGCCGCATTCGGCGCTCACTCATCTTGCCTCTTGCGCGTCGGCGCTGCGCATGACGCCGTGGCGGATGATTTTGGCGGAGGGCATGCGCGAGTTGCCGGGCGGTGAAGGCCTCATCACCCGGGCCGATGATCCCGCGCTGCGCGTGATCGCCTGTAGCGGCGCGCCGCGTTGCCGTGAGGCACATGCCGACACCCGCGCGCTTGCTGCCGCGCTCGCGCCTCACATCGCGCCTGATGCGCGGCTTCACGTCTCCGGCTGCGCCAAGGGTTGCGCGCATTCGGGACCGGCAACGCTTACGCTCGTTGCAACTCGTGACGGATTTGATCTCGTCCGTTGCGGCTCGACCCGCGATATGCCTGTGCGGCGTGGTCTGAGCGGCGCCGAGATCGTCAAAAATCCCTCCGTGCTAATGGGAGGGCGCTGATGCCGCACGTGTACGAGACCGACGGCGCGGCGATCTATCGGCAATCCTTTGCGACCATCCGTGCCGAGGCCGACCTCGCGCGCTTCACGCCGGACGAAGAGCAGGTCGTCGTGCGCATGATCCATGCCGCTGGGATGGTTGGGCTCGAGGTGAATGTCCGCTTCACGCCCGGCATGGCGCGCACCGCGCGCGCGGCGCTCGAGAGCGGCGCGCCGATCCTGTGCGATGCGCGCATGGTGTCGGAAGGAATTACGCGCGCGCGGCTGCCGGCGAACAATGCCGTCATCTGCACGCTCGGCGATCCTGCCGTGCTCGCGCTCGCCGAAACCATGCGCAACACGCGCTCGGCGGCGGCGCTCGAGCTTTGGCGGCCGCATCTGAACGGTGCGATCGTTGCGATCGGCAACGCGCCGACCGCGCTGTTTCACCTGCTGAACATGCTGGAGGACGAAAACTGTCCACGTCCGGCGGCGATCATCGGCTGTCCGGTCGGCTTCGTCGGCGCGGCCGAATCCAAGGCAGCCCTGATGGCGAATCCGCCGGCGCCGGCATTGGCGGTCGACGGGCGCCTCGGCGGCTCGGCGATTACCGTTGCCGCCGTGAATGCGCTGGCGAGCCGGAGCGAATAGAGATGGGGCGTATCATCTGCTGCGGCCTTGGGCCCGGCGATCCCGATCTGATGAGTGTGCGCGCCGATCGCGAGGTGCGCACGGCCAAGCACGTTGCATATTTCCGCAAGAAAGGGCGTCCCGGCCAGGCGCGGCGCATCGTCGAGGGCATGCTCGCAGGCGACGTCACCGAATATCCGATGGAATATCCGGTCACGACGGAGATCGCCTTCGACAGCCTGGAATATGTGCGCCTGCTCGCCGGCTTCTACGACGAATGGGCCGAGCGGCTGGCGCGGCTGGCGCGCGCGGTCGACGTCGTCGTGCTCTGCGAAGGCGATCCTTACTTCTACGGCTCCTTCATGCACCTGCACGCACGTTTGCAGGGGCGCGTCGAGATCGAGGTCATTGCCGGCATTCCCGGCATGGCCGGCTGCTGGAACGCGGTCGGCCAGCCGATCGCGCTCGGCGATGACGTGACGACGGTCCTGATGGGCACGCTGGCCGAGGACGAGCTTGAGCAGCGCATGTGCAATTCCGATGCGCTCGTCATCATGAAGACCGGTCGCAATCTGCGAAAAGTGCGTCGCGCGCTCGCCTCCGCCGGCAGGCTCGATGATGCCTGGCTGGTCGAGCGCGGCACCATGCCTGGTGAGCGCGTTGCGCGGCTCGCCGATATCGACGAATCCGACTGTCCTTATTTTGCAATCGTGCTGGTGCACGGGCGGGGACGGCGCATGGACGCCGGCGAATGACGGGAACGCTGACCATCGCGGGGCTTGGGCCCGGCGACGAGGCCTTGGTGACGCGGGAGGTTTCTGCTGCGCTCGCGGCTGCGACCGACGTCGTGGGCTATGCTCCCTATGTCGCGCGTGTTGCGCCCCGCGATGGCCTGACGCTGCACCCCTCGGACAATCGCGTGGAGCTTCAGCGCGCGAGCGAAGCGCTGCGGCTTGCAGCGGAAGGACGGCAGGTGGTCGTGGTGTCGTCCGGCGATCCCGGCGTGTTCGCGATGGCGTCGGCCGTATTCGAGGCGCTTGAACAGACTCCAGAATGGCGGGAACTGCCGATCCGCGTGCTGCCCGGCGTGACCGCGATGCTGGCCGCCGCCGCGCGCGCGGGCGCGCCGCTCGGCCATGATTTTTGCGCGATCAATCTCTCTGACAATCTCAAGCCATGGCCATTGATCGAGAAGCGCCTGCGACTCGCGGCGGAGGCCGATTTCGCCATTGCGCTCTACAATCCGCGCTCGGCGAGCCGGCCGGAAGGCTTTGGCCGCGCGCTCGCGGTGCTGAAGGAGGCGGGCTGCGGCGAGAGGCTGGTGATCTTCGCCCGCGCGATCAGCGCGCCGGACGAGCGGATCGAGACGGTCGCGCTGAACGAGGCGACACCGGAGATGGCCGATATGCGCACGCTCGTGATCGTCGGCAATTCGCAGACGCGCCGTGTCGGCCGTTGGGTCTATGCACCGAGGCAGGCCCGATGACCGAGCCACGCCATGACTTCGGCTACGCTTTCTACCCGCAGCCGCTCGGGAAGTCGCGGCCGTGCGATCATGATGACGGGCAGGCTAAGGGCGCGGGCCGCGTCGATCTTGGCGCGCGCGCCTTCGCCGCCGGAATTGCGGGCGACGATCCATGCGATGCCACGCGACCGCAGCAGCTCAACCTCGCCCTCGAAGGTGAACGGCCCACGCGACACGATGATTTCGGCTTCGAACGGCAGCGTCGCCTCGGAAGGATCGACGAAGCGCAATGTGTAGGTGTGCTGCGGTCTCTCGCCAAACGGGGCGATATGCTGCCGGCCGATCGCGAGGAAAACGCGCGCCGCCTCCTCGGGCAGCGCCGCGACAGCGGCGGCGAGATCCTCGACCTCGATCCAGTTATCGCGCGGCGCTTTCATCCAGGGCGCGCGTTCGAGCGCGATCAGCGGTGTTTGCGTTTCCTCGCAGGCCAGGGCCGCATTGCGGCTCATCTCAGCGGCAAAGGGATGCGTGGCGTCAATGACGTGCGTGACGCCTTCTTGCCGGATGTAATCCGCAAGTCCGCTCACGCCGCCAAAGCCGCCGGTGCGGATCGGCAGGGGCTGTCCGGCAGGCACGCGGGTGCGACCGCCATAGGAATAGATCGCATCGACGCCGGCGCGCGCGATCTCCGTGGCGAGCGCATTCGCATCACTCGTTCCGCCCAGAATGAGGGCGCGCATCATGGCTGATCCCTGGCTGACCATCATCGGTATCGGCGAAGATGGCCTTGCCGGCCTCTCCGAGGCAAGCCGAAAGGCGCTTGCCAGGGCCGAGACCGTGTTCGGCGGCGAGCGCCATCTTGCGCTGGCAGGCATAACCGATCGTGGCCGCCCGTGGCCAGTGCCGTTCGATGCGGATGTCGTGCTGGGCTGCCGCGGCCGGCCCACCGCGGTGCTCGCGTCCGGTGATCCGTTCTGGCACGGCGCCGGCGCCAGCCTCGCAGAGAGGCTTCAGGCCGGTGAGTGGATCGCGCATTCCGCGCCGTCGACGTTCTCGCTTGCCGCGGCGAGGCTGGGCTGGCGGCTGGAGAATGTCGTCTGTCTCGGATTGCACGCCGCGCCGTTCGAACGCCTGGTGCCGCATCTCGCCAATGGTGCGCGGATTATTTGCCTTGTGCGCGACGGCAAGGCCGCCGGCGATCTCGCGAAGTGGCTGACGGAACGGGGCTGGGGTGCTTCAGCACTGTGGACTCTCACCGCGCTCGGCGGCCCGCGAGAAAACATCAGAGCGCATCGTGCAGACGGTTTCACGGCGGAAGCCGGCGACAGCCTGATCGCGGTCGCGCTAGAGACAAGGGGCCTGAATGGCATTCCGCGCAGTTCCGGACTTGCCGACGATCTCTTCGCGCATGACGGCCAGATCACAAAGCGGCCGATGCGCGCGCTGGCCTTGTCCGCGCTGGCGCCTCGACCCGGTGAATGCCTCTGGGACATCGGCGCGGGCTCCGGCTCGATCTCGGTCGAATGGGCCTTGTGCGGCGGTTCGGCGATTGCGGTCGAGGCGCGCGAGGACCGCGTTGTAAACATCCGGCGCAATGCCACGGCACTCGGACTTGCACACAAGATCACCGTCATCGCCGAACCTGCGCCCGGTGCACTGGTAGGTCTGGCGGCGCCGGACGCCGTGTTCATCGGCGGTGGTCTCGACGCCGCGATGTTCGATGCTATCTGGTCTCGCATTGGGTCAGGTACGCGGCTGGTGGCCCATGCCGTGACGCTGGAGACGGAAACGTTGCTGGTGGAGCTTCACCAGCGCCATGGCGGCGACTTGATGCGGGTCGAGATCGCACATGCGGGCTCGTTGGGGCGCTATCGCTCCTGGGAGGTGGCGCGGCCGGTCGTGCAATGGAGCGCGGTGCGATGAGGGTCGCAGGGCTCGGCTTCAGGAGCGACGTCACGCTTGCCGCGCTGCGCGAGGCGCTTCTCGCCGCCGGCGGTGTGGAAGGTTTAGCGGCTGTCGCAACCGTCAGCGACAAGGCGGACAGCGCCGCGCTGAAGCTGCTCGCGGGCGAATTCAACGTGCCGATCAAGGCCATTTCCGCCAATAAGCTCGTGGGCATTACGACGCCGACGCAGTCAGGCCTCATCAAGGAAAAATTCGGCACCGGATCGGTGGCGGAAGCCGTCGCGCTCGCGGCAGCGGGCCGTGATGCGCGCCTGATTGCGACGCGCGTGGTCTCGCAGGACCGGACCGCGACCGCGGCGATTGCGGAGGGAGACGGCGAATGACCGTGCATTTCATTGGAGCAGGGCCGGGCGCCGCCGATCTCCTCACCTTGCGCGGGCGCGACCTGATCGCAGCCTCACTGGTTTGCCTTTATGCGGGCTCGCTCGTGCCCGAAGGCGTTCTGGTGCACTGCCCGAAGGGCGCCCGGATCGTCAACACGGCGCCATTGTCGCTCGACGAGATCATCGCCGAGATTGCCAACGCGCACGCGGAAGGCAAGGATGTCGCGCGGCTGCATTCGGGCGATGTTTCGATTTGGTCGGCGATGGGTGAGCAATTGCGCCGCCTGCGCGCGCTCGGCATTCCCTTCACCGTCACGCCGGGCGTGCCGTCCTTCTCGGCGGCCGCCGCAGCGCTGGAAGCCGAGCTGACCTTGCCGGGGCTTACGCAATCTGTGGTGCTGACGCGTACGCCAGGCCGGGCGAGCGCGATGCCGGAGGGCGAGAAGCTTGCTGCGTTCGCCGCGACCGGCTCGGTGCTTGCCATTCATCTGTCGATCCATTTGCTCGACAAGGTGATTGCGGAGCTGACGCCGCATTATGGCGCGGATTGTCCGGTGGCGATCGTCTGGCGCGCGAGCTGGCCGGACCAGCGCATCGTGCGCGCGACGCTTGCCACGCTCGATGCGGCTGTCGGCGCCGAGCTCGGGCGCACCGCGCTCATCCTGGTCGGCCGGACACTCGGCTCGGAGGAATTCTCAGAGAGCCGCCTTTACGCCGCGGACTATGACCGCCGCTACCGGCCGGTCGGGCCGGCGCCGCGTTTTCCGGAGGAGTCGTGATGCCTGCGGGTTTCGTCATCTCGGCGCCGGCTTCCGGTGTCGGCAAGACGACGCTGACGTTAGCGCTCGCGCGCGCCTATCGCGATCGCGGACTCACTGTGCAGTGCTTCAAGAGCGGCCCCGATTACATCGATCCTGCTTTTCATGCCGCGGCCACGGGGCGTGCCTCCGTCAACATCGATAGCTGGGCGATGGATCGCGCGACGATCGAGCATCTCGTCAGCCGCGGTGCGAACGCCGATCTCGTGCTGGCCGAGGGTTCGATGGGCCTGTTCGACGGCGTCGCCGCGCGCGGCGTCTCGGGGACGGGCGCCACCGCCGACATCGCGGAGATGATGGGCTGGCCGGTGCTGCTGGTGATCGATCCGTCCGGCCAGGCCCAGACGGCGGCCGCGATTGCGACGGGCTTGCGGGATTTCCGCAGCGGGGTGGGTCTCGCCGGCGTCGTGCTCAACCGCGTCGCGAGCCCGCGGCATGAGGACCTCGTGCGCCGCGCTTTGGCCAATGCGGGCATTGCCGTGTTCGGCGCGCTGCCGCGCCACGCCGAGATCAGCGTGCCGAAACGGCATCTCGGCCTGGTGCAGGCGGAGGAGCAGACGGAGATCGGTCGCCTGATCGATGAGGCCGCGCGCTTCGTCGGCGAGCACGTCGATCTCGACGCCGTGCTCGGCGCGGCATCTGCATGGACATCGCGGGCAATCACGAACCGGGTTAACGTCACGCCGCCAGGCCAGCGCATTGCGCTAGCGCGCGACGCCGCGTTCTCCTTTGTCTATCCGCATATGCTCGAGGCTTGGCGTGCTGCCGGTGCGGAGATCCTGCCGTTCTCGCCGCTCGCCGATGAGGGACCCGATGCAAGCGCCGATGTGTGCTGGCTGCCCGGCGGCTATCCGGAACTGCACGCCGGCCGTATCGCCGCGAATGCGCGCTTTCGCGAGCGCTTGCGCGCCTTCGCCGAGACGCGGCCGGTCCACGGCGAATGCGGCGGCTACATGGTGATGGGCGCGGCCTTGACCGATGCCGACGGCGCGCGGCACGAGATGCTTGGCCTCTTGGGCCTGGAGACGAGCTTTGCCAAGCGCCGCATGCACCTTGGCTACCGTCTTGCCGAGCTCGCAGCGCCAATGCCGGGACATCAGCCCGGCGCGCGCCTGCGCGGTCATGAATTCCACTATTCGACGATTCTCGCGCAGCCTGATGTATCGCTTGCGATCGTGCGTGACGCGACGGGCGCAACCGTCGCGGAGACCGGATCGCGACGCGGATATGCGACGGGCACCTTCTTTCATTTGATTGCGGAGGACCGGTGAGCGGCTTCGTCTCCTTCATCTCCGCCGGTCCCGGCGATCCCGAGCTTTTGACGCTCAAGGGCGCGGCGCGGCTGCGCGAGGCCGACGTCGTGCTCTATGACGATCTCGCTTCCGGCACGATTCTCGAGCTTGCCCGACCCGGCGCCAATCTGGTGGCAGTCGGAAAACGCGCCGGCCGGCCCTCGACCAAGCAGCAGCATGTCAACCGCCTGCTGGTCGATTATGCGGCGACCGGCGCGCGCGTGGTGCGGCTGAAATCCGGCGATGCCGGCATCTTCGGCCGGCTCGAGGAAGAGATCGAGACGCTTCGGGCGTCGGGGATCGGCTACGAGATCGTGCCCGGCGTCACCTCGGCCTGCGTCGCGGCGGCGCAAGCCGGCATCCCGCTGACCCGGCGGAATACCGCGCGCCGGGTGCAGTTCGTCACCGGGGCCGATGTGACCGGGCAGCTTCCGCAAAATCTGAACTGGGCGGCGCTGGCCGACCCGGATGCGACGACGGTGATCTATATGGGCCGGCGCACGTTCCCGGAACTGGCCACCAAGCTGATTGCGCAGGGTCTTTCGCCGGAAACGCCCGCGCTGTTTGCGGAATCCCTGGGCCGCGCCGACGAGCGGCTCGTCCGCACCACGATCGCAAAGCTCGCCGAAGAGCTCGCGCAGGCCGTGCCCGCGACCACCGCCGCCGTCATCCTGTTTGGCGCACTAGCGGGAGAATCGTCGTGATGATGTCCGCAGTTGCCGTTCGACCCTTGACGCCCGGCTTGCGAAAGAGGCACACAAGAGGGGCATGGTGCTCGACGCGGCGCAAAGCGCCGGAGCATAATCGGGAATGGGGGTGGGCGGACCCAGTTGCGGCGCCCCAAACCCCAGCCGCCCCCGCGACTGTAAGCGGTGAGGGGCTCCGATCCGCCACTGGGCCGCAAGGCTCGGGAAGGCCGGAGATCCCCTTCGATCCGCGAGCCAGGAGACCGGCCCTGCACGTTTGGACGCCAAGGCCGTCGGGTGTGACGGCAGGAAGGACTTGAACCATGCATATCGAACCAGGAATCGTGACGGGCGCCAAGCTCGTGTTGAGTTACGCAACCGGCATCGCCACTGGCGGCGTTGCGCTGAAGCTTACGGCGGAGACCGTGCGCGAGCAGGGCGTCAGCTCGTTTGCGGTACGGACGGCTGCGACCACCGCGCTGGTCTTCACCTTCTTCGAGATCCTGCCGCACTTCCCGGTCGGGGTTTCCGAGGTGCACTTCATCCTCGGTTCGACCCTGTTCCTGCTGTTCGGCGCGGCGCCGGCGGCCCTTGGTCTCGCGCTTGGTCTCTTGCTGCAAGGCTTGTTCTTCGTGCCGACCGACCTGCCGCAATACGGCATGAACGTCACCACGCTGCTGGTGCCGCTGTTCGCGATCCAGGCGCTCGCGACCCGCATCATCCCCCGCGACACGGCCTATGTCGACCTGCAGTATCGTCAGGCGCTGGCGCTCTCGACGGCGTATCAGTCGGGCATCATCGCCTGGGTTGCGTTCTGGGCGATCTATGGCGCGGGCTTTGGCGCTGCGAACCTCGCCAACATCGCGACCTTCGCCGCGTCCTATGCGCTGGTCATCGTGATCGAGCCGCTGGCCGATCTCGCCGTGCTGGCGCTGGCAAAATCGCTGCGTGGCGTCACCGCGCCCGGCCTCGTCACCCCGCGCCTGCACAACGCGGCGTAGAGATGAGCTGAGGGGCGGCCGTTCATGGTCGCCCTTCACACTCGTGATGGTCACG